>DASYPC010000050.1:0-3513 GCA_036007105.1 Burkholderiales bacterium
TACGGTCACGGCTTCGAGCCGGCGCATCGGCAGCTGCACGGAGAGCTCGTTTGCGAGATAGCCGCGCGCCGGTCGTCATCCACTGAACGCGCGCGAACGGCAGCATGTCCGACGACAAGCCGCAGGGCCTCGCGCGCGGCCTGACCCATTACGGCGATGCCGGCTTCGCGCTGTTCCTGCGCCGGTCGTTCGCGCGCTCGATGGGCTATTCGACGGCGCTGCTCGGAGAGCCCACGATCGGGATCGCGAGCGCTGCTTCCGATCTGAACAATTGCCACCGCCATTTCCCCGAGCTGATCGATGCGGTCAAGCGCGGCGTACTCGCAGCGGGCGGTCTGCCGCTCGCGTTTCCAACGATTTCGCTCGGCGAAGTCTTCCTCCATCCGACGAGTCTGATGTATCGCAACCTCATGGCGATGGACGTCGAGGAAATGTGCCGGGCGCAGCCGCTGGACGCAGTTGTTCTGGTCGGCGGTTGCGACAAGACCGTTCCCGCGCAATTGATGGGCGCCGCGTCGGCCGGCGTGCCGGCGATCGGACTCGTCGCCGGACCGATGCTGACCGCGCGCCACGACGGCGAGCGGCTCGGCGCCTGTACTGATTGCCGGCGCTTCTGGGCGAAATTCCGCGCCGGCGAGATCGATCGCGCGATGCTCGATCGCGTCGAGACGCGACTGGCGACGACCGCGGGAACGTGCGCGGTCATGGGCACCGCCAGCACGATGGCCTGCGTCGCCGAAGCCCTTGGCATGCTGCTGCCCGGGACCGCCGCGATTCCGGCGGTGCACGCGGATCGATTGCGCGCGGCGGAGGCGACCGGCCGCGCTGCCGTCGCGCTTGCGCGCTCGCGGCTCACGATCGATCGCATCGTCACGCCGGCCGCAGTCGAGAATGCGCTCAGGGTGCTGCTCGCGATTGGAGGCTCGACCAATGCGATCATCCATCTCACCGCCATCGCCGGCCGCCTCGGCATTCCGGTGTCGCTCCGGCGCCTGAACGAGCTGTCCGATGCGACGCCGGTGCTGGTCGATCTCAAGCCGACCGGCGCGCATTACATGGAGGATTTCTTCGCCGCGGGCGGCATGAGCGCCGTGCTTCACGAGCTTAAACCGTTGCTCGATCTCGACTGCGTCACCGTCACCGGGGAGCGCTTGCGCGAGCGACTCGCGGTACCGCCCGAAGGGGTCGACCGCGACATCATCCGCACGCTCGATGATCCGTTTCATCCGGTCGGTGGCCTGGTCGCGCTGTTCGGCTCACTGGCGCCGAACGGCGCGATCCTCAAGCGCTCGGCCGCCGACCCGAAGCTCTTCGAGCGCGCCGGACGCGCGGTCGTGTTCGCATCGCCTTCCGATCTCGCCGCACGCATCGACGACCCGGCGCTCGACGTCGAGCCCGATGATTTCCTCGTCATGCAAAACGCGGGGCCGAAGAGCGGCTACGGCATGCCGGAAGCTGGCTACCTGCCCATTCCCGCCAGGCTTGCGCGCGCCGGCCTGAAAGACATGGTGCGCATCTCCGACGCGCGCATGAGCGGCACGGCCTATGGCACGGTCGTGCTGCACGTATCGCCCGAAGCGGCCATCGGCGGCCCGCTCGCGCTGGTGCAAACGGGCGATCGCATCCGCCTTTCCGTGCGCGAACGGAGGCTCGATCTCGAAGTCGACGCCAACGTGCTCGCAGCTCGCAAGGCGCGATGGCGACCACCGGCGCTGCCACCGCGCGGCTATCAGCGCCTCTACGCCGAGCGGGTGCTCCAGGCGGAAGAAGGCTGCGACTTCGATTTCCTGCGCGCTGCAACGCATTGATTCGTAGGATTCCGAGCATTTGTCCGACGTTGAAATCGGACTTTCTCCTACGCACAAATCAGACTGCGCCCGATTTCGCACGGCGCGATGCGCGACTAGATTGGCATCGTGACATCACCCACGCGGGAGTAATCGATGACACGGAGCCTTAAAAAGGTCAAAGAATCGTTGCGACAAACCCACGACTTCGCGGCGGGCGTGTTGATCGGAAGCGCGGCCATGACGCCGGTCTTTGCCGCCGCTGATACCACCTTTGACGACATGAGGATGCCGGTGCTGGTCGGATCGCTGGTGCTGTTATTGATCGGACTGCTGCTAAAGGCTACGCGGAGTAAGAAGACTGCATCGCCACCGCAGCCGCCGGTGAAGGAATTCAGCGAAGGTATTGGACAGTATCGCTTGCAGCTGGGACGCGGCGACGCGGCCTAGTGCAGGCGCTGCCGCACTTTGCGGCTCGCTTCGCGCCGCTGGGCGCGACGCTCTGCGCGATTGACACCCTCGCCGGTACGTCGCCCCTGCCAAAAGCGGTGGATCAGGACCGCGGCGATCGGCAGCTCGTCGATCATGCCGAGGCGCTTTTCTTCGGTGTCCACCCAGTCCAGGTATTCCGGGTCGTGGTCACCATATGCCAGCGCCTCGACCGGCAGCATCCAGTCGCGCGTCGCCTCGCTCGCGTAAAGCGGCTCCCATGACTCCTCGCGCAGCAGCACGCCGTTCATGTAGCCTTCGCACCAAGCGCTGGCTTCGGGCGGCGCGGTCTCTTCCTTGCGCCCTTTCTCGCCCGGGCGGCCCTTGACGCCTTCCTCGGGGCGGTAGAGCAAAGGCTTGAAGCGCGTCGGCGAATCGGTGAGCGTGCGCACGATACCGTTCTGCAGCCGCAGGATCAGCGCGAGGATGCGCTCGGCCTGTTCGTTGTCGGCAAACACTGGCGATACGCTGCGCTGGCTGTCACTCCAGACGACCGGAAGCCATTCCGAAGGCTGGATCAGCTCTGGCCCGCTGACAATCGCGGTGAGGAAGCCGTCGAGCATCTCCAGGTCCATGCAGTCCTGAGGCACCACATTGGATCCGAAAAACGCTTCCAGGGCATCGTATTCGGCTTCGGAGAGGGGTTCGTCGAGCTTGTTGGATTCAGCCATGGCAATTCGCGTGCAGCGGAATTTGCAATCATCGCCCGAGACGCTGCGGAATGCAAATGGCGCGAACGCGCTTGGGAACCTTAGCGCAATGCGTGGCTCGCGTTCAACGCCGCAGCGAATACCAGCACTGCGCCGGCCTGATGCGCAGCGGCGAGCGGCAGCGGCACGGACAGCAGCAGCGTGGAGATGCCGAGCGCGATCTGGACGATGAGCAGCGCAAGCAGAAGCAAAGCGGCGCGGCGGGCCCGCGGTCCGGCGTACGGCGCGAGATGAACGCGCCACGCGAACCAAGGCACCAGCAATGCCAACACCCAACCGATCACGCGATGATCGAACTGCACGGTCGCCATGTTGTCGGTGAAGTTGCGGTACCACGGATCGAGCATCAGGATCTCGGGCGGCACCCAAAACCCGTTCATTGAGGGAAAAGTGTTGTAGGCGAAGCCGGCGCGGATGCCGGCGACGAGGCCGCCCGCCAGAACCATCAGGTAAACGAGCACGGTGAGCACGATGGCGAACCGCCCGAGCGCGGTATTCCCAGCGCTGCCCGGTCGTGGGCGGGAGAG
>DASYPC010000051.1:0-6650 GCA_036007105.1 Burkholderiales bacterium
GGTGCGCATACCAGTGTAGATCGAGCGTCTCGCGCACAGCGTTGGCAAGGCTTCAGGGTAGGCGCGCGTGAACGACACCGACTCGCGCGCGAATGCATCGAGGTTCGGCGTGCGGATCGCGCCCCAGGGCGGCGGCGTACCGTAGCTCGCGACGGCGTCGCGCCGCAGCGTATCGAAGACGACAAGGATCACGTGACGCGCAAGCGCGCGCGCTGCAGCCATGGGGTTCCCTCTCCGGTGGCGATCGGGCTTCCTCAGGAATCTAGACCGGGACCGTCTGCCATGTCAAAGCGCTCGCCTCGGCCCGGCGACGGTGATCGCTTCATCTCAACGCGAAACACCAAGGTACGCGGCAAGCAAGAGCCCGAGAATGCCGATCGTGGCCGAGAGCGCGACCGCGGCTTTCCGGCCGTAGGACGCCGGCAGTTCGGACAGTGGCAGCGTCGCGACGAAGCGCCGGTGCTGAATCGTGGCGATCAGGATGGCAAGCGAGCCGACCAGCACGAACAGCACGCCCAGCAGCGCCGCGAATCCTGTCTCCGCGTGATTGTCCGCCGTCGATTGCAGCGACAGCAGCCGCAGGAACAGGCCAAATCGCGCAACGACGAACCCGACGACCATTACCGTCAATCCCGTGCGCAGCCACGCGAGCAGCGTGCGCTCTGCGGCGAAGAAGACTCGCGGATCCTGGTCGGACACGATCATTCTCGAGCAACGTCCGGCGCCGATGCTAGAGCGATCCGCCCCGCTGCGCAACGCGACCGTTTCGCTTCGTGCTCGCGCCGCCGTGTAAGAATACGCGCCGACCAATCAAGGAATCCAGCCGATGAGCACGGTGGCCTTCGTGGGACTGGGCGCGATGGGCTCGCGCATGGCGACGAACCTGCACGCGGCCGGGCACAAGCTGCGTGTCTTCAACCGCGACCGCTCGAAGACGAAGCCGTACGCCGAGAAGGGCGCCGAAGTCGCCGATTCGCCGGCGAGCGCAGCGCGCGGCGCGGAATTCGTCGTGTCGATCGTCTCTGATGATTCGGCGACGCGCGAGGTGATGCTCGGTGCAGCGGGCGTAGTGGGCGCTGCGGCGGCAGGGACCGTGATCATCGACTCGAGCACCAATACGCCGGCAATGGCGCGCGAAGTGGCGAAGGCGGCCGCCGCCAAGGGCTGCATCTACCTCGACGCTCCGGTCTCGGGGTCGATCCTGCAGGCTCAAGGCAAGGAGCTCGTCTTCATGGTCGGCGGCGAAGCGAGCGCGTTCGAGCGCGCGCAGCCACTCTTCCAGGCGATGGGCCGCATGGCGCGCCACATGGGCGGCTCGGGCGCGGGCGCCACGATCAAGCTCGTCAACAACATGCTCACCGCCGCGGCGACCGCTGCGCTTGCCGAAGCCGCGCAGATTGCAGAGGCCGCAGGCCTCGATCCAGCCGCTGCACTGGAGATCCTTGGCGAAGGCGCGGCCGGCTCGCGAGTCCTGAAGGCGAAGCTGCCGAAGATGCTGAAGCGCGATTTTGCGCCGCAGTTCCAGCTCGAGCTGATGGACAAGGACTTGCGCTACTTTCTCGCGCTCGCGCAGGAGCTCGACCGGCCGACGCCGGTCGCATCGCTCGTGCGCAGCCAGTACCACGCAGCGCGCCGCGCGGCGCTCGGCAAGCTCGACTCGTGCGCGGTGTTTCTGCAGGCGAGCGGCGAGAAGCCCCGCAGCTGAAGATCCCTGGAGCGACGTTCGTGCCACGCGTGGACGCAAGGGTTCTGTTTGCCCTTTTCACCCTCTCCGGTTTCACCGGGCTGATCTATGAGTCGCTCTGGACGCACTACCTGAAGCTCTTCCTCGGCGCGGCGGCGTTCGCCCAGTCCTTCGTGCTTGCGACGTTCATGGGCGGCATGGCGCTCGGCGCGTGGCTCGCGAGCCGCTGGAGCGCGCGGTCGAAGAACCTGCTCGCCGCCTATGGCTGGGTGGAAGCGCTGGTCGGGATCGCGGCGCTCGTCTTTCACCCGCTCTTCGTGTTCCTTACGCAAGCCTCGCTCGAGCACGTCCTCCCCGCGCTCGGCTCGCCGGACGCAGTCGAGCTCTACAAATACTCCATATGCGCCATTCTGATCGTCCCGCAGACCGTTCTCCTCGGCATGACCTTCCCGCTGATGAGCGGGGCGATCATCCGGCGCGGGCCCGAACAGAGCGGCCATCATCTCGCTTTCCTCTACTTCACCAATTCGATCGGCGCGGCGGCGGGCGCGCTCGCCGCCGGCTTCTGGCTGCTCGGCTGGCTCGGGCTGCCGGGAACGATGCGCCTGGGCGGTGCGCTGAACCTCGCGCTCGCCGCAACGGTGCTGTGGCTCGCGCGCGAGCGCGAGCCGGAAGTTCTGCCGCCGGCGCCGGCAGGCACAGCCCCGGGCGGGCGGCGCGTGATCGTGCTAATGCTCGTTGCGGCGTTCCTTACGGGCACCGCCTCCTTCATCTACGAGATCGCCTGGATCCGCATGCTCTCGCTCGTGCTCGGTGCGTCGTTCCAGTCCTTTGAGCTGATGCTCTCCGCGTTCATCACCGGGCTCGCGCTCGGCGGGCTGTGGATCCGCAAGCGCATCGACCGTTTTGCCAATCCGCTGCGCTTCGGAGGGTTCGTGCAGGTCGCGATGGGGCTCGCCGCGCTCGCCACGATTCCCGTGTACCACATGAGCTTCGAGTGGATGCAGTGGGCGATGGGCATCCTGAAGCGCGAGGACGCTGCGTATCCGCTGTTCAACCTGTTCGGCCACGCCATCGCATTCGCAGTAATGTTGCCGGCGACGTTTCTCGCCGGCATGACGCTGCCACTGTTCACGTACACGCTGCTGCGCAACGGCTACGGCGAGCGCGCGATCGGGCAGGTCTATGCCGCCAATACGCTCGGGGCGATCACGGGTGTGCTGCTCACGGTGCACCTGCTGATGCCCGAGGCCGGCGTCAAGCTCGCGCTCGTGCTCGGCGCTGCGCTCGACATCCTGATCGGCGCCTGGCTGCTGCGCTCCTCGGGCGCTCGCCTGCAGCGCACGGAGGCCTTCGCCGCCCTGATCGGCGGGATGCTCGCCGCGACCCTCAGCGCGCGCGCCGACATTCTCGATTCGCGACGTCTGTCGTCGGGCGTGTATCGCTACGGCAAAGCGCTGGTGGAAAACCGGCCGGTCAGCTTCTATCGCGACGGCAAGACCGCCTCGGTCGCGGTATACAGCTCTCCCGGCGGCATCGTGACGATCACGACGAACGGCAAGCCGGATGCCGCGATCCGCTTTCATCCCGACCTGCCGCCGCTCGAGGACGAATACACGATGACGATCCTCGGCGCGCTGCCGCTGCTGATGAAGCCCGATGCGCGCACGTTCGCCAACATCGGCTTCGGCTCGGGCCTCAGCGCGGAAGTGCTGCTCTCGCACGGCGGTCCGCGTCTGGTCGATACGATCGAGATCGAGCCGGCGATGGTCGCCGGCGCGCGCAGCTTCGCCCCGCGCGTGATCCGGCCCTACCGTGATGCGCGCAGCCACCTGCACATCGAGGACGCCAAGAGCTTCTTCGCCCGCCACGGCCGGCGCTACGACGTGATCCTGTCCGAGCCGTCCAATCCATGGGTAAACGGCGTTGCGACGCTCTTCACCACCGAGTTCTACCGCGATACCAAGCGCTACCTCGCGCCCGGCGGCCTGTTCGTGCAGTGGATCCAGCACTACGAGTTCGATGACCGGCTGCTCGGCTCGATCCTCGGCGCGATGGCGGAGAATTTCGCCAATTTCGAGGTCTATGAATGCAGCCTCGGCGACCTGCTGATCGTCGCGGTTGCCGAGGGCAGCGTACCGAGGATCGGTGAACTGCCGGCCGACCAGCCGGTGTTCCTCGAGCAGCTCGAGCGCGTCGGCATCACCCGCCGCGAGCACGTCGCGGTGCGCCTGATCGGCGGCAAGCGCGAGCTCATGCAGTATCTGGCGCCGCTCGCACCGCCGGTCAATTCGGACTTCAGGCCGTTCGTGCAGCTCGAGGCCGCGCGTGCGCGCTTTGCCAACCGCAGCGCGGTCGCGACGCTGCAGCTGTCGCTCTCTGCACTCCCCCTGAACGAGATGCTCTCGCGGCGCGAGCCCGTGTACCTGCCCGAGCCCCCGCCGACGCGCGGCGCGAAGCGGCTCGCGCTGCAGGGCGAGGCGCTGGAATTCGAGCGCGTCCTGCTCGATCCTGCGGCCGATCCGTTGCGGGTCGAGATCGCGGAAGTGCGTGCGCTGCTGCTCACTCTCAAGCGCCCGCGCGTGCTGTGCGGCGCAGAGCCTGCGCAGTACGTGCTGGACCAGCTCCACACTGCGGCCGAGTTCACACTCACGCGCCTTGCGCCGGAGCGCCGCCACCGGCTATGGGTCGAACCGCGCTGGACCGGCTGCGCGCCGGAAGCGATGAGCGCCGAGGTGCGACAGCGAATGGAGGTCTACCGTGCCATCGCGCTGCGCGATGCCGCTGGCATGCACAAGCTCGCCGCAACGATGCTCGACAGCCAGGCGATCAAGGGATTTGCCTGGGCGAAGTTCCTTCTTACGACCGCGATGCTCGGCGCACACGCCTCCGGCCGCGGCGACGAGGCACAGCGACTGTGGCGCGCGCACGGCAGGGCGCTCTATCCGGACGGGCTGGTTCCGGCCGAGGTTGTCTACGTGGCCAACTGGAAGGGCTAGCGCGGCAAGACCTGCTCGCGCATCGCTTCCGGAATCCGGTAGTCGGGAAAGCGCTTCCTGAATTCCACGTACAGGTCGTCGGCTTCCTTCTGCCGGCCCTCGCGCCGCAACACGGCGATCCGCTCGAGCATCTTCTCCGGCGGCTCAGCGACGGCTTCGCGCTTTGCAAGCGTTCGTGTGTCGAATCGCGGACTGTCGCGCAGTCCGCCGATCGCCCGGCGCTCTTCGGCGGCGGCGGGCGGGCTCGCCGCGGTCGCGCCCGCGCTATCGGATGCACGAGGCGCCGGCTGAAGCGCTGGCGCGGCCTGCCGCATCTGCATTTGCGGCGCCGGCGCTGACGCCGGTGGCGGAGGAGGAGCAGCGGCCACTGGTCCCGGATCCGGGCTGAATCGCCCCGGATCGGCCGGCGGCTTCGGTTCCGCAGGCGCAGTCGCCAACGCCGAGGATTCGGCCGCAGGTGGTTGCGCTGGTTTCGCCGCTTTCGCGGGCGAAGCTTCCTGCGCCCGCTGACGCTGCGGCTGGACCTTCGGCGCTTCCACCTTCTCGCGTTGCGCTTCGACCTCCTTCGGCTGCGCGGAGAGTTTGTCCTGCTGCATTTCGGCGCGGGGCGCGACGGCGCCCGCCTCGTCCTTGCGCGCAGGAGCCTGCGAGATTTGCGGCGCGCCCAATTCCGTATCCGGCTGCTCGCGCTGCACATGCAGCGTCAGCACCGCAGAGAGCACGATCACTGCCGCGGCCGCGATCGGCACCGTCCAGCGGCGGCGCCCGGTCGGCGCAACCAGCGGCGCCGGGCGCGTTTCGAGCTCGCGTCGCGCAGCAGCGAGGATCGCCTCGTCGAGTGCGCGCGGAGGTTCCTCTCGCGCAAGCTCGCGATAGCGCCGGCGGATTTCCTCTTCGCGATCGTTGTCAGTCATCGAGGGCCTGCCTGAGTTTGGCGAGCGCATAGCGCAAGCGGCTCTTTGCGGCCTCCGCGTTCGTCCCGGTCGCCGTAGCAATCTCTTCCACGGAGAGGCCGCCCTCCTCGCGCAAGAGGAACGCTTCGCGCTGCGCCGGCGGCAGCGAGGCGATCGCATGAGCGAGCCGCTCGAGTCCCTGGCGCGCCTGCGCCTGGCGCTCCGGGTTGAGGCCCGGGTTGCCCTCGGGCTCCTCGAGCTGCGCGTCCTCGTCGTCGAGCGAGACGATGCGCAACCCGCTGTGCCGCCAGTGGTCCACCAGACGGTTGTGCGCGATCGTGTAGAGCCAGGTCGTGAAGCGCGCCTGCGGCTGGTAGCGCGAGCGCGCTTCGATCACGCGCATCCAGATGTCCTGATGAAGCTCCTCGGCCTGGCCGCGCTCGCGCACGCTGCGCAGCACGAAGCGAAAGAGCGGCGTCTTGTGGCGGGCATAGAGCGCCTCGAAGGCGGCGGCTGCGCCATCGCGGTAGTCGAGCATGAGCTGCTCATCGGAGGTCTCCACGCCCTCACGAGTTTACCCCTGGGGGTCGGGCACGAAACCGGGGAACGGGCGCGGTGCGGGGCCCGGCTCGTACGGCCGCGGACCGCGAATCACGCCGCGCGCGACGAGGTTGCGATAGCTGTCGTAGTAGATCGTGACCGTCTCGGCCGGCGCGCTGGAGGCGCGCTCGAAGGTCGTAGTGCGAGCGTACGAGGTTTCGCTGCGGCCGTGTCCGGTGCCGAGCTTCGCGTCGCGATCCTCGCGGTAGGCGTGGCTTTCCGCATGGCGCTCCGCGCTGCTTTCCAGCGGTGCGCCGCTGGCGGCATCGCCTTGCCCGGGTTCCGGCATCGCACGTCGCGAGAGCGGTGCGATGTCCTGCGGCGGAGGCTCGAAGCGCTTGCGCTGGAAGAGCGCGACGCCGATCACGCCGACGTGGTCCGGCCGTCCGGTGCGCGCAGCATACGAATCGTGGATCTCGGTGAAGTAGAAAGCCGCGGTGCGCTCGAGGCTCTTGCGCCAGCCCTTCACGTCGA
>DASYPC010000052.1:0-2135 GCA_036007105.1 Burkholderiales bacterium
GGAGCAATTGCCGCAGCGCTTCGACGTGCTGCGCGTCGACGCCGCGGCAGTCAAGGCGTACATCGCGGCGCGCGCGAACGCCTGACGGCGCAGGCGCTCTTGATGACTGACACATCGTCCGTGACACAAGCCTGGATCGATGTATGGCGCAATCTGACAAGCGGATTGCGGTTGGCCTTCGGCCTGCCGGTCTCGCTTCTCGCATTCCGTGTGAGCGTGCGGCAACTGTTGCTTCTCCTGTGCCTCGGCGTGCTGATCGGCGCGACGAACGACTACGTGCGTGCCGGCGCGCAGCCGATGCTGTCGATGCACGCGATCGTGTACGAAGGTTTCGAAGCGGCCGCGCTGCTTCTGACGAGCGCGGTACTCTCGGCTGCATTCAAGCAACCCCATCTCAAGCTTGCGCTGCCCGTTATTGTGCTCGCCAGCGATCCTGCGCTGGGCGTGCTGAATTTCATCCTTGCACTTCCTGGAAATCAGGGTGCTCTCATCGGCTACTCGCTCCAATGGGCGGGCTTTTGGCTCCTCATGGCGTGGATCGCCTTCATCTTCTGGCGCGCCATCGCGACGGCGTTGATGCCGCGGCAGCCCCGCTTCTGGCTGCGGTCGCTCGCCGGTGCCGCGCTGTTGCTCGCGGGCGTGCCGCTGGCGATCTGGGCGCACCAGCCGTGGTTTTACGCCGCACCGCCGGCGACGCTCCAGGGAACGCGGTATCCCAGTCCCGCTTCGGAGGCGGTTCTCGTCAAGCAGCCGCAGCTCCTGTACGAGGCGGTTACCGAGCTCGAGGACGAGCGACCCCGAGTGACCGATCTCTATTTCGTCGGCTTCGCGCCGTACTCGGCCGAGGACGTATTCCGTAAGGACATGGAAGTCGCACGCGAGCTGTTCGACGATCGCTTCGACACCGACGGTCGCTCGATCGCGCTGATCAACAATCCGCGCACCGTGCTCGAGGTGCCGTTCGCGACCGTGAGCAACCTGCGCGCGACGCTGTCCGCAATCGGCGACATCATCAATCCGGACCAGGACGTCGTGATGCTCTACCTGACGAGCCACAGCGGCCGCGACCACAGGCTCGCCGTCGAATTTCCGCCGCTGCAGCTCGATGCCCTTGCGCCTGCAACGCTGAAGGAGATGCTCGACACCGCGGGGATCAAGTGGCGCATCATCATCGTCTCGGCCTGCTATTCGGGCGGATTCATCGAGCCACTGAAGGACGATTACACGCTCATCATCACCGCATCGGCGGCGGACCGGACCTCGTTCGGCTGCGGCAGCGAAAGCGAGGCGACGTACTTCGGCGATGCGCTGTTTCAACACGCGTTGCGCTTCGAGGATTCGTTCGTCAAGGCGTTCGGGCAGGCGAAGCAACGGATTGTGGAGCGCGAACTCGCGGAGAAACGCGAGCCTTCGAATCCGCAGATCTTCGTCGGCGACGCGATGGCCGCGAAACTGCCGAAGCTCGAAGCCGAGTTGCGGGCGCGCCGGTCGAGCGGCGCGATCTGAAAGCAGGACCGAATTCCATGAACTCTCCCACGACTTCGCCGCGCCCCCTTGCGGGCCTCAAAGTACTCGAACTCGGTCAGCTCATCGCCGGCCCGTTCGCCGCGAAGATCCTTGCCGAGTTCGGCGCCGAGGTGATCAAGATCGAACCTCCTGACGGTGGAGATCCGCTGCGGCAGTGGCGATTGTTGCACGACGGCACGTCGCTTTGGTGGTACGTCCAGGCGCGCAACAAGAAATCGGTGACGGCGAACCTGCGCGCTCCGGAAGGCCAGGAGATCGTGCGCCGCCTCGCGCGCGACGCGGACATCGTCGTGGAAAATTTTCGCCCCGGCACGCTGGAGAAATGGGGCCTGGGCTACGACGTGCTCGCGGCGGCGAACCCGGGCCTCATCATGCTGCGCCTGTCCGGGTTCGGGCAGACCGGGCCCTATCGCGACCAGCCGGGATTCGGCGCGGTCGGCGAATCGATGGGCGGCATGCGCCACGTGACGGGCTTCCCCGACCGGCCGCCCGTGCGCATGAACATCAGCATCGGTGACGCGCTCGCCGCGCTGCACGGCGTGATCGGCGCGCTGATGGCGCTGCATCACCGCAACGCCAACGGGGGCAGGAACGGCGGTAAGGGACAG
>DASYPC010000053.1:0-2636 GCA_036007105.1 Burkholderiales bacterium
ACGGTTGATCCAATCGAGCGCGGCGGCGGCCTCCTGCTCGAGGTTCGTGAACCAGCCCTGCGTTACCTTGAACACGTGCCATTCCGCAAGATACGCATACGGCGCCGCGTAGCGCGGATAGCGCTCGACCAGCTGCTCGAAGGCCTGCCGGCTCTTGCCGAAATCACGCGGGTCGCTTCGGTGCATCAGGCCGATCCCGCCCAAAAGCAGCGTGTACGCGTCAAGGGTCGGCAGCGCGCGCGACTTCGTCCGGAGGAGCTCGGTGTTCATGAGCGCGCTGGCGACGCCCGCCACGATCGACGTGACAAGATCGTCGTCCTGCGCAAGCAGTCCGGCGAGCTTCCCCTTGAAGCCGTGCGCCCAGACAATCTCGCCGTTGCGCGCGTCCACAAGCTCCACGGTGACGATCAGCGTGTCGCCCGACACGCGATACGCACCCCAAAGCACGTATGTCGCGCCGAGCAACGCACGGATGGCCTTCAACTGTGTCTTGCGTCCACGGAACGCCGTCGTCGACAGCCGTGACACGATGCGCAACTCGGGGGCGCGAGAAAGCGCGACGATCACTTCGTCGGCGATGATCTCGCCCACGGCAAGGTACGCGGAGCCGCCGCTCTGCAGCGTCAACGGAATGACCGCCAACGTTGGGCGCAGTGCGATCTGGCTTTCGATCTGGGGCGGCAGCGCCTTGCGCGGGCCCAGCCGGTACGCCTGCAACGGCGCCTCAACGTGCTTAAGGTGGCACAAGCCGAGATCGACGAGGTCGCCGCCAGGGGTCGTGGCCAGCTGATCGCGCACGGAGTCGGAGATCACCGTTTCGCCCGGCCCTGCGAGCGCAGCGAGGCGCGCCGCGACGTTGACGCCGTTGCCGTAGAATGCCACGTCGTCGGTCAGGATGTCGGCCGCATGGATCCCAATACGCAACAGCACGCGGTCTCCGAGGGCGACACTTTCAGCCAATTCGGCCGCACGGCGATGCAGCGCGCTCGCACACTCGGTGGCATCGCGCGGATGCGCGAAGGCGATCATGAGACCATCGCCCAGCCGTTGCAGCAAGTGACCCCGGTGCCGGGGAATCGTCTCGTTCGCGGCCTCGAGCAGCTGGTCACGGATTCGCCCTGCAGCGGCAAATTCGTCCCGCTGCATCAGCCTGACCGATTCGACGACGTCCGCGAAGACGACGGTCCTGGTGGCGTAATGCAGCACGTCGGCGGACGCGCTGCTGCCCGTCGACACGTTGCTTGCACTACCCATTGCGGTTGCCTCCCTGCGGCTTCGCAGGAGGCCATAAGTAAGCCACAATTTCCCCTTCCTGGGTGCGTCATTTTCGACCTTTTCGGTGCAGAGTGCTCGCGTCGTGCAAAATCCTCGAAGGGCACTCTTTCGCTTTCGGGCTGGGGTTGCCGGTTTTGGCAGGCCGCGGCCCTAACGCCAAGAGCGGGCGGCCTGCCACGGCATAGAGAGAAGCGCGCACCAGCGCCATGACCCGCAAGCGCCAACTCGCCTTGATCCGCAAGCTGTGCGATCTGGGACTGCCCGCGCAAACACTCGCTCCGTCGCTCTTGCCCGCGCTGCGGATGCTGATTCCGTCGCACTCCGCAGCGGTTTTTTGGGTCGACGACCGCTTCGAGATGACCGGGCTCTACGCCGAGCGCCTGCTCCCGCCGGCCGCCATGGCCGCGTACTACGAAAAGCACTATCAGGACGCGGCCACCGGCTTTCCCAAGCCGTTCCGCGCGCGCGCGGCTCGAAGCGACCCCGTGTCCGCGCGCAAGCTCTCCAGGACCGACCAGGCGAGCGACTATTTCCGCGAGGTGCTGTCCCGGCTCGATGCTCACCAGATCCTGTACGGGGTCCTGCGCGACGGATCGCGACCGATCGGGCAGATAAGCTTCTACCGCGGCGCCCGCGATCCTGAATTCGGCCGCCGCGACCAGGAAATGCTACGTGGCCTGCTGCGCTATCTCTCGTTCGGGCTCCGCGCGCAGCCAGCGCCGGCGCGACCGCTGGCGCAGGCGGAAGTCGTCGAGGAATGGCTCGGTATCGTTGCGAAGGACGGCGCAGCGATCAGTGCGCCGCCCAACTGGTCGCGCTTGGTGCGACTCCTGGCGATGGAGAAAGTCGCGCCGCGAACGGCCCATGAGGAACTGCGCGTCGTAACAGAATTCCTGCGGCGCATTTGTGCGCGCCTCGACCGCCCCGACGGCGCGCCGATCTATCAGGTCGATTCCCAACACGATTCTCCGTGGGGCCGGTTCCGGATTCGTGCATTCCGCCTCCCCGATGCTGACGGGCGGGAGCCGGACCAGGACCAGGTTGGGCTGCTGATCGGACGGAGGGAACCCCGCGCACTGGCGCTTGCTCGTGGCGCGGGCGCCTCGGGCCTGTCCCCGCAGCAGCGGGAAGTCGCACTGCTCTTGGCGGACGGCAAGAGCAATAAGGAGATCGCACGCACGCTTGCGCTCAGGCTCAACACGGCGAGCTATCACGTCAAGCAAGTCTTCGCACGGCTCCAGCTGCACAACCGCGACGAGGTCGAGCATGTGCTCCTGCGCCTGGCGCACGAAGGAATCGCCGAGCTCGGTCGCGACGACGACGCGCGTGCCGTCACCAGGGGCTAATCGCCTGTACCGAGG
>DASYPC010000054.1:0-3798 GCA_036007105.1 Burkholderiales bacterium
GACACCAGTCCCAAGCTATTGGAGATGCTGCTCAGCATGGTGCCCAAGCTCTCCCGTGTGGCCGTTCTGGTGAATCCTGTCAACCCGTCCTTTGCCACGATCCTGAAGAACGTCCAGTCCGCAGCGCAGAGGGTCAGCGTAGAGGTCCTACCGGTGGAAGCGCGGACTGTGCGGGAGATCGAGACCGCGTTTTCCACCATGACCCAGGGAAATGCCAAGGCGGTCATCGTGGGAGCCGAGTCGTTATTCATCCAGCAGACCCGCCAGATCGCGGACCTGGCGGCGAAGAACCGGTTGCCCTCCGTATCACCGTTTCGGGACTATGTAGAGGCTGGCGGCCTGATGAGCTACGGGCAGAACCTCGCCGAGCAGTTTCGGCACGCAGCCACCTACGTGGACAAAATCTTTAGAGGCGCCAAGCCGAGCGATCTGCCGGTGGAACAATCAACAAAGTTCGAGTTGCTCATCAACGGCAAGACGGCCAAAGCGCTCGGTCTCACGATCCCGTCCGAGCTGCGGATGCGCGCCGACCGGGTGATCGAATAGGAAGTGGCTGCGAACGGCTGGTCTTGGCCGATCGCGGCCTATCGCGCCGCGAACAAACCGGCCATTCGGGGACGATGAGCCAGCGAGTGCTACGCCGCGCTCATGCCAAACAGCGCAAAGTAATCGCGCGCGTCGCGCCACACCTTTTCAATCTCGAAACCCGCGCTGCGCGCGAGCGCTCGAAACTCCTCGACCGAGTATTTGCACGAATTCTCGGTGTGAATCGATTCGCCGACGTCGAAACCGAAACGGTGACGGCCAACGTTCACGGTCTGCTTCGCAAGCGACACGAGGTGCATCTCGATCCTCCCGAGCACCGTGTTGTAGAACGCGTAATGCGAGAAGCGCCGCAGGTCGAAGTCTCCGCCGAGCTCGCGGTTGATACGCGCGAGCAGGTTCAGATTGAACGCGGCGGTGACGCCCTTCGCGTCGTTGTACGCTGCGTGTAGCACGTTCGCGTCTTTCTTCAGGTCGACGCCGACCAGCATGGCGCCCCTTGCCCCCACCTGGCCGCGCGACATCTTCAGGAATGCGTGCGCCTCCTGCGGCGTGAGGTTGCCGATCGTCGAACCCGGAAAATAGACGACCCGGCGACGCGCGCTGCGCGCCCGGTATACGGGAAGCTTGAGCGGGTACATGAAGTCGCCCACTACGCCGCGGATGTCGAGCCAGGGAAACGCGCGCGTCAGGCTTCGCGCCGCGCCATGCAATGCCGTCTCCGAAATGTCCACCGGGACGTACGCCGCAGGTCGCAGTCTTCGGATCAGCAGCCGTGTTTTCAGGCTCTCGCCGCTGCCATACTCGATCAGCTCGCAGCGCGCGCCGGCGAAGCGCGCGATGTCATCCAGGTGCGCGCGCGTCAGCGCAATCTCGCAGCGCGTCGGGTAGTACTCCTCGAGCCGGCAGATCGCCTCGAACAGGCGGCTGCCCGCGGCGTCGTAGAAGTACTTGGGGGGAAGGGCTTTCTGCGGAAGCGACAGCCCGGCAATCACATCCTCGCGGAAGCTGTCCGCGACGACGACCGAGCCAAAGAACCTGACTACGCCCCGGGCGGCTAGGTCGCCTTTACGGCGGCGGTGTGCTCGAGCCACTTACGAATTCGATTGGCGTCGCCGATGCGCGAATACTTACCCCAGGAGTCGAGCAGCACTACCACCATGTCCCGCGAAGCCATCCGGACGCGCATCACCAGGCAGCGCCCGGCCTCGCTGATGAAGCCGGTCTTGGAGAGCCCGATGTCCCACATTCCGCCGCGCACGAGGCCGTTGGTGTTGCGATACGCGAGCGGCCGGCCGAGCGCGTACACCGTCGCGCTCTCGCGCGTCGAGTACTGGCCGATTACCGGATGCTGTTGCGCGGCGAGGACGAGCCGGGCGAGATCGCGCGCGCTCGAGACATTCGCCGGCGAGAGGCCGGTTGGATCGGAGAATTGGGTATCGCGCATGCCCAGCGCCGCGGCCTTGGCATTCATCGCCCGCACGAAGACCTCCGTGCCGCCCGGGTAGGTTCGCGCGAGCGCCGCGGCGGCCCGATTTTCCGACGCCATCAGCGCGATCAGCAGCAGCTCGTCGCGCGTCAGGACCGCACCCGGGCGCAGCCGCGAACGAGTCCCCTTGAGGAGGTCGTAGTCATCGTCGCTCACCGCGACGCGCTGCGCCAAATCGACCTTGGCGTCGAGAAGGACCAGCGCCGTCATCAGCTTGGTGATCGAGGCGATCGGCAGCACCGCGCCGCTGTTTTTCGCGAACACGGTTTCGCCGCTCACTGCGTCCTGTACCAGCACTACGCTCGAGCGCAGGTACAGGTGCTCCGCGTCTTCAGGCGGCAACGGGTGATGGGATTTGCGCTTCGCGCTCGCCGCCTGCGCGAAACCGATCGTGAGCGCGAGCGCGGCGGCAAACGCAAACAGCACGATGATTTTTTCGAGGCGGTTCAGGGTTCTCGGCTGCGGCTGCATAGCGTGGTTCTTTCTACCCCTCATCTATGACCCTGTCTGTGACCGTTTGTGACTGCCTTCGGTGGCGGAGTGTAGCTGAAGATTTTCAAAACATGCAAGGAAAATAAGAGGCTAGCTCCGAGGTTCTCGAAACGAAGTGAACTGAGGGGGCCCCGCATCAGGCTACTTTCGCACGCTCCAGGACCGCCTCCGCGGCCGCCTCCTGCTGCTGCAGCGCCCACATGCGCGCGTATTCGCCCCCCGCCGCGAGCAGTGCCCTGTGCGTACCGCGCTCGACGATCCTGCCGTGGGAAAGCACGAGGATCTGGTCTGCGTCCATAACGGTCGAGAGCCGGTGCGCGATGACAAGGGTGGTGCGCCCGACCGAAATCCGCTCGAGCTCGGCCTGGATCGCTTTCTCGGACTTGGAGTCGAGTGCCGAGGTCGCCTCGTCGAAGATCAGGATACGGGGGTCCTTGAGCAGGGCGCGTGCGATCGCCACGCGCTGCTTTTCCCCGCCCGACAGCTTGAGCCCGCGCTCGCCCACCATTGCCTCGTATTTCAGCGGCAGCGACTCGATGAAGCGGTCGATGTGAGCGGCGCGCGCGGCTTCGACCACTTCCCCGGCGCTCGCCACGGTCCGGCCGTACTGGATGTTGTAGTGGATCGTGTCGTTGAAGAGCACGGTGTCCTGCGGCACGATCCCGATCGCGCCGCGCAGCGACTGCTGGCGAACTTCGCGAATGTCGACGCCATTGATGAGCACGGCGCCTCCGGTAACGTCGTAGAAGCGGTAGAGCAGCCGCGCGAGGGTGGATTTTCCCGAGCCCGAGTGGCCGACCACCGCGACCCTGTGCCCGGCTGCGATCGTGAAGCTCACGCCTTCCAGGATCTTGCGCGCCGGCTCGTAGTGGAAATCGACGTTGCGGAATTCGACCGTCGCGGGCCCGGGGGGAAGGTCGGGCGCGCCGGCGCGGTCCTCGACCTCGCGGTTTTCCCCCAGCAGTCGGAACATGCGGTCCATGTCGAGCAGCGACTGCTTGATCTCGCGGTAGACCATGCCGAGAAAATTGAGCGGGATATAGAGCTGGATGAGGAGCCCGTTGACGAGCACCAGGTCGCCCATGGTGAAGGCGCCGGAAGCCACCCCTTCCGCGGCGAGGAACATGAGCAGCGTCACGGCCGCGGCGATGATCAGGCTCTGGCCGATGTTGAGCAGCCCGAGCGACGCCTCCTGCTTCACCGCGAGGTTTTCGTAGCTCTGCAGGTTCTCGTCGTAGCGGCGCGCCTCGAACTCCTCGTTGCCGAAATACTTG
>DASYPC010000055.1:0-3688 GCA_036007105.1 Burkholderiales bacterium
AGCCGATGCATTCGACGACATAGCCGTAGCGCAGCCGCACGCGATTGCCGGGGAATAGCCTGAAGTAGCCCTTCGGCGGCGCCTCCGCGAAATCGTCGCGCTCGATCCACAACTCGCGCCCGAACGGAACTTCGCGCTTGCCCCAGTCCGGCTTCTGCGGATGGTTCGGGACCTCGCACAGCTCCTCGCCGCCCTCGGGATAGTTCTCGATCACGAGCTTCAGCGGGTCGAGCACCGCCATACGGCGCACCGCAATCTCGTTCAGATGTTCGCGCATCCGGTCCTCGAGCTCGCTGAATTCGATCAGCTGCGGCGCCTTTGCCACGCCGATCCGCTCGGCGAGCCGCCGAAATCCCTCGGCGGTGTAGCCACGCCGCCGCGCCCCGACCAGCGTCGGCATCCGCGGATCGTCCCAGCCGTCGACGTGGCCTTCCTCGACGAGCTGGATCAGCTTTCTCTTCGAGAGCACGACGTAAGTCAGGTTGAGGCGCGCGAACTCGAGCTGCTGCGGCAGCGGCAGCTGCAGCAAGCCCGGGTGCCGCACGTTCTCCGCATCCGTCCATTCCTCGGCGAGGCGCTCGTTGAACCAGTTGTAGAGCGGCCTGTGGTCCTCGAATTCGAGCGTGCAGAGGGAATGGGTGACATTCTCGAGCGCATCCGAGACGCCGTGCGCCCAGTCATACGTCGGGTAGATGCACCACCGATCGCCTGTGCGGTGGTGCGTGGCGTGGCGGATGCGGTACATCGCCGGATCGCGCAAATTGATGTTGCCGCTCGCCATGTCGATCTTGGCGCGCAGGACATGCGCGCCGTCCGGGTGCTTGCCGTCGCGCATCTCGCGCAACAGCTGCAGGTTCTCGTCCACCGGCCGGTCCCGGTAGGGACTGTGCTTGCCTGCGTCGGTCAGCGTGCCGCGGTGCGCGCGCATCTCCTCGGCCGAGAGGCTGTCGACATAGGCAAGCCCGCGCTGTACCAGCGCTTCGGCGAACTGGTACAGGTGCTCGAAGTAATCCGACGCGTAGTACTCATGCGGCCCCCAATCGAAACCCAGCCAGCGGACGGCCTCCTTGATGGAGTCGACGTATTCCTGCTCCTCCTTGGTCGGATTGGTGTCGTCGAATCGCAGATGGCAGACCCCGCCGTACTGCTGCGCCAGCCCGAAGTTGAGGCAGATCGACTTGGCGTGGCCGAAATGCAGGTAGCCGTTCGGCTCGGGCGGAAAGCGCGTGCGGATTGTCGCGGGGTCGGGCGCCGCGCCGGCATGCAGCGTTGCCGGCCCCGGCCGGCCGCCCCACCGTCGCTCGGCGTATTTACCTGCGGCGAGGTCCGCGTCCACCACTTGCCGGATGAAATTGCTGGTGGAGGGCGGTTGAGGCGTGTGCGCAGGCTTGGCCATTCGGCTTCGTTCGACGGCGTCGGTTGGACCGGGACCGGATTCTAGCTGGCTAGGCCGTTTTCCCCTCCTCACCAGCCTCGCACCTGTCGCGTAACGGCGACGAATGGCGATCGAGTCGAGCGTGAATTCGATGGCATGCGACTTGCGTCAGCGACCGGCATGAGTGTGCAAAGGACCAAGTGACCATGGGCTCCAAACTGCTGCCGATGACGCTGCCTGAACTGTGCGTCCATGCGCTCGTGCTCGAGGAAGGACTCGGCGCGCGCTATGGCGAATACGCGCGTCTGACGCGCGACATGGGCGACCACGACGTCGCTGACGCATTCAAAGAGATGGAAAGGCTGGAAGAGCAGGAAAGCAAGGCGCTCAAGGCGGGCGTGCAGGGCCGGAAGCTGCCCGAACTGTCGCCGTGGGAATACGTATGGCGCCTGACCTATGCGCCCGACGCGCTCGAGTCCGCGCCACGCGTGCAGCCGCACGACGCGCGCGAAGCGCTGCAACTGGCGCTTGCCGCCGAGCACCGGGCAGAAAATTTCTACAGTGACACCGCGACGCACGCGCGCGACGCCATGGTGCGCTCGTGCGCGGCGGAGCTCGCGCAGATCAAGAGCCACCGCCTGCGGCAACTCGAGCACCTGGTCGCGCGCCAAAGACGCGCCGACTGGTTTGGGCTGCGGCCCCACGACCGCGCCGGCCAGCAACCCCACGACCGCTCCGCCCAGGGCGCCGGCAAGTCGTTGAAGCACTAGAACCTTTTCCACCGCAACGTGCGCGCCATCGGGCGTATCGCCGCCCGATCTGGTAGCGTCTGGCCATGGATCGAAGCCTTTGCTGCGCCTGCTCGCCACGCTGAATGCGAGGTTTGCGGACCGGGGCGGGCGCACGCTGCTGTCGATTGCCGGAATCGGGCTCGGCGTCGCGCTTGGCTTCGCCGTCAGCCTGATCAACCGCGCCGCGGTCGAGGAGATGGCCGCCGGCACGCGCACGCTTTCCGGCGAAGCCGATCTAGAAGTGCGCGGAGGGCGAACCGGGTTCGCGGAGGCGCTTTATCCCACCCTAGCGAGACTGGAGGGTGTCGCGGTGGCGAGCCCGGTACTCGAGGCGGAGGCGGGGCTTGCGGAGGGAACGGGCGCGATCCGGCTGGTCGGAATCGACGCGCTGCGCGCAGCGCAGTTCCAGCCTGCGCTTTTTGCCGACGACCCGGCGCGCCGCCTCGAACTGCTCAAGCCCGATGTCGTTTTCCTTTCTGCCGACGCGGCCGAGGCGCTCGTGCTCGCGAAAGGAGGCAAGCTGCGGATCGTCGCCGGCCTCTCTTCGATCGAGCTGGAGATTGCCGGCGTGCTGCCTGCTTCGAGCTTGCGAGGCGTAGCGGCGCTGACGGACGTCGCCACGGCGCAGTGGCGACTCGGCCGGCTCGGCGAGCTGAACCGCGTCGATCTGCGGCTTGCGCCCGGGACGGATCGCGCGCAGCTGCAGACCCGGATCGCAGCGCTTCTTCCAGCCGGAACGCATGTCACCACCGTCGACGCGGTGCAAGAAAGCGGCGCGAACCTGTCGCGCGCCTATCGAGTGAATCTGAATGTGCTTGCGCTCGTTGCGCTGTTCACCGGCGGCTTCCTGGTGTTCTCGCAGCAGTCGCTCGAGGTCACGCGCCGTCGCCGCGAGCATGCGCTGCTGCGTGTGCTTGGGCTGCGGCGTCACGGTGTGTTGCGCCTCGTGCTCTCGGAGGCGGCGGCCGTCGGTGTCGCCGGGAGCCTCCTCGGAATTGCGCTTGGCTATGCAATCGCGCGCGCGGCGCTCGCGTTCGGCGGCGCCGACCTCGGCGCCGGAATGTTTCGAGGGATCACGCCCGAGCCCACGTTTTCGGTCATCGACAGCCTGCTCTATTTTCTCGGCGGCGTATTGATCGCGCTTGCCGGCGCGCTGCTGCCCGCGCTCGATGCCGCGCGCGTGCCGCCTGCGCAGGCACTCAAGGCCGGCGACGAGCAGTGCATGCTCGCTCAGGTCGTCACCGTCATTCCAGGTATGACGCTGCTCGTCGCGGCGCTCGCGCTGGCGCAGGTGAAGCCCGTAGGGGGGATTCCGCTCGCGGGCTACGCATCGATTGCCTGCCTGCTCGTCGGCGGAATCCTGCTGATGCCGTGGATGTCGCGCCTGGCGTTTGAGCGCCTGCCGGCGTCCGCGATGCGCCGCACGGCGTTTGCGCTTGCGCTCGCGCAACTGCGCGGCGCTCCGGGGCAGGCCATGGTGAGCCTCGCCGCGATCGTCGCGAGCTTTTCGCTGATGGTGGCG
>DASYPC010000056.1:0-2205 GCA_036007105.1 Burkholderiales bacterium
GCGGCTAGGCCGGCTTCGACCCGCTGCCGATCTCCATCGCGCGCACCACCGCCGCAGTACGCGTCTCGACCCCCAGCTTCTCGTAGATGTGCTGCAGGTGCTTCTGCACCGTGCGCGGGCTCATCGCGAGGATCTGGCCGATGTCCTTGTCGGTCTTGCCCGCCGCGAGCCAGCACAGCACCTCGCGCTCGCGCGGCGTGACCGGTAGCGCCGCGAAGCCGCGCGCCTCGCGTCCGCGCACGAGCAGGTTGCGGTAGAGCGCGCCGAGCGGCACGCGCACCAGGTCGAGCAGCGCGCGCTCGCGGTCGCTGAAGTCGAGCCGGTTGCGGTTGAGCACGAAGCTCACCAGCAGCCCGCGATCGACGAATAGCGGTACCGCGATCACGTAGTCGATGCCGATGCGCCTGTAGTACTCGTTGTAGAGCGCGCTCTCGCGGAACTTGCTCTGCGGCATCGAATCGGTGATGCGGTGCGCATCGGCGCCGGCGCGATCGGCGTGGTAGCGCACCAGCGGATGCTCGTCGAAGAAGTGATCGAACCCTTCGCGCTCGTGCGCCGAGATCGCGCCCGCGGGGTTGCTCACCACGCTACGCGTGTGGCGCGCGAGGTCGCACACCGAGAGCGTGGTGATCTCGGAAGCGACGAGCTGCGGCAGCTCGAGCGTGCCGTGGCGCGCGAACGAAACCGCGTCGCTCGCTGCTTCGGTGAGGCCGCAGACCAGGCGCCACCCGGCCTGGTAGTCCTGCGTGGTCAACTCGTGCATAGCGTAAAAAATAGGGACGTACCCCATTTTCCCACTGCCGCTCGGAAAATGGGGTACGTCCCTATTTTTCTCCGCAATCCTGCGTATTTCCCTGCGCGCCGGCCGGCGCTACAACTATAGGCGTCCGCACAACCGAAAGGGGAGTCCCATGAACCGCAGGACCTTCGCTTTTGCGCTCGCGGCCCTCGCCGCAGTGCCCGGCGCCTTCGCCCAGTCGAACGGGCTCGACGGCAGGAAATTCCACGGTGTCTTCCTGGAGAAGGGCAAGACGTCGGGCGACGCCGACAAGCTCGTCTTCAAGAACGGCCGTTTTCGCTCGCTCGCCTGCGACCGTTACGGCTACTCCGATGCGCCGTACCGCGCCACGGCGGAGGGCGACTCGATCCGCTTCGAGGCCGAAACCGAAAGCCCGCGTTACGGCAAGCTCGTCTGGAGGGGCGTGGTGCACGGCGACCGGCTCGACGCGACCGCGACCATGATCCGCGCCGGCCGGCCGCCCAAGGAGAACTGGGTGGTGGCTGCGGCGCGCACCTAGGCACGTGCGATGCTGAACCGCACCCAGGTCACCGCGATGCTGCCGGTGAAAGACCTCGAACGCGCACGGCGCTTCTACGAGCGGCAGCTCGGATTCGAAGCCGGCGCGGCGCGGCCCGACGGCAAGTTCGCGTACCGCTGCGGCGGCACCGAGATCGCGCTCTTTCCCAGGCCGGGCGGAACCAAGGCCGAGCACACGGCGCTCAGCTTCAAGGTGAGCGACATCCGCGCTGCGATTCGCGAGCTCGAGGGCCGCGGCGTGCAATTCGCCGACTACGACCTGCCGGGCTTGAAGACGATCGAGCACGTGTGCGTGCTCGGCGCCGAAAAAGCCGCCTGGTTCCAGGACCCGGAAGGAAACATTCTGTGCCTGCACGAGGACATCCATCGTTAAAGGAGACGACCATGAAAGTCCTGCTCACTGCAGTCCTGATCGGTGGCGCAAGCGTTGCGCTTGCCGGAGACGTGAAGAAGACGCGCGCAGTGTTCACGCCGGCGCCCGACGTGCAATGGCAGGAGGTTCCCGGCATGCAGGGCGTGCAGCTCGCGCCACTCGCCGGCGACCCTGCGAAGGGCCCGAGCCACTTCTTTCTGAAGTTCGCACCCGGCTTCTCCGCGCCGGTGCATCACCACACGGCGGACCACTTCGTCACGGTCGTCAGCGGGTCGCTGGTGCTGGCAGTCGACGGCCGGGAGCAGAAGCTTCCCGCCGGCTCGTACTTCTCGTTCTCCGGCAAGAAGCCGCATGCGACGCGCTGCGAGGCCGGGGCGGACTGCGTGCTCGCGATGGACGTGCGCGGCAAATGGGACGTGGTTCCGCAGAAGTAGGCCGGGCGTTGCACTAAGTCGCTGATTTCCGTATACTTCGCGCCTTTTCCGGCGGACCACCAGCAATGAAACCAGGAATC
>DASYPC010000057.1:0-9294 GCA_036007105.1 Burkholderiales bacterium
TTCGACGCCGCGCAGGGTCTCGATCTCGAGCGCGCCGGCGAGCCCGCCCATGCGAACCGCGGCACCACGCGCGCGATCGATGTCGACCATCGCCTTCGCCAGATCGATCGCGCGATTCCAACCCGTGGATCCAAATCGCAAGGCCAGACGCGGCGCAGGGCCCGCGTGCGTGCATTCGGTCGTCACGCCGACGTCGGCGGCGCCCGCCCCCGCCTCGTCATATAGACGCCGCCAGCTCGCCTGCACGCCCAACCGGGTCGCTAGCGTCGCGAGCTCGTGTGCGAACAGCGCCTCGACGGCGCCGCTCCGCTCTGCAAACGCGATCGTGACCGAACCTCGTTCCTCGGTGAGGTAGCGTGTGCGATTGCGTATCGAGCCGCCCGAGACGCTCTCGATGAGAGACAACCAGGCGGTCCGCGCGGTCGGCGGCGCCACTTCGTCGACGGCCTGCTGTGCCGTCACCGCACCTCCAATCACGGCGGCGGCGGCGAGCGGCTGCGTGCCACAGGCCGACACGAGCAGCATCGAACGCCCGGCAGGCATCGTTGCGGATGGTGCGACGGCCGCCACCGCGTCCGGGTGAGACGGCACGAGCAGCTGCACGCGCCCGGTCAGCGTTCCCAGCGCGAGGAACACGTTCTCGGTGCCGACGGTCGTGACGAGCGCGAGCACGGGCCTGACCGGAATCCCGCGTTCCTCGAGCACGCGGGTCATGCGGAGAAGATGCGGCGCTTCGGTGCTCATGTCGAGCGAAGATACATCAGCAAGCGTTCTCAGCCCGTAGCGTTGACACTCGACGGTTTGCGGGCGCACGCTCGCAGCGTGCGAGACCGCATTTACTACAGCGTCGGCAGCGAGCACAACCCTGGCGATCCGTTCGGCCGCAGTTGGCTCGTGATCGAGGTCGACGGCCGGGCGCGCCTGGACCAGTTCACGCGCGCCGGCCACTCGGCGTGGACGGGCACGGTCGCGGCAAGCGCGCTCGACAAGCTCTGGGCCGCGCTCGAGGAAGCCAAGTTCCCGGCAATGCCGCGCCATCCCGTGCCCGCTGGTTCTGCCATCCGCGATCTGAATGTCGGAGGCCCCGACGGGAAGTCCGCGTACATCGCGTACCACGTAGCGGAGTCTCTCCCAGGCTACAACGTCGCGTTCCACGTTCTCGACTCGGTGATTCGCCAGATCAGTGAAGACACCGTCAAGTGCGTGCCCGCAAGTGATTCCAGGATCGTCGAAGCCATCGCGCGCGTGCCCGCGCAGGACCTGGACACCACCACGCCGCAGAGGCGACCGGCGATCTCGCCCGGCACGGCGTTCCTGCTTGCCTACCTGCCCGCGCGCCGGGTGGCACACCTTGCGCAGCTCGAGCTCCTCGATCTGTACGCGACGTTGGCCGATCCCGCGCTCGACCACGCGATCGAATTCTCCCGACGCGCGCTCAAGATCGAGAAGTCGAAGGTCGACGACGCCGACAAACGGCTCGCGGACATCGCCAGCAAGGCGGGACTCGGGTTGCCCCCGGTGCCGCCGGCGCGTGACGTTCCAGCGTGGCTCGCAGCGTTGCCCGGCCACGTCCGCCCGTCTCTGACGACTCCGGTGCTCGAGGCCGCATGGAAGGCCGGCGAGCGAGCGCGGCTCGTTTCGATTTCGGTCGCCCTCGCGGCCCACATCGCCTACCTGCGCTGCGCCGCGCCCGAAAACCCCGATCTCCGCGCGGAAGCCGAGGATCGCGCACGCGATCTGGAAGCCAGTTCTTCAGCGCTGACCGCCGATCTCACGGCGACTGGCCTGCCTCTCGTGATCAGCCAAGCCGGCAACGTCGCGGAAATGGTGAGCCTGACCAACCGCCTCATGCACACCCCCACGCCAAACACGAGCGGCGGCTATCGCCAGCTCAATGAGCTCGTTCGCGACCTCGATACGTTCCTCGAGGGCAAGGTGCGCCAGCTCGACACCGCGCCGCCTCCGGCAGCCTGCGCTCCGCCGACCACAGAGGAGGAGGCTTTGCTCGCGCGCATCATCGCGACGCCGAGCGATCTTGGCCTGCGTCTCGAGTTCGCCGCACTCGCCGAGCGTCGCAACGACCCGCGCGCCAAGTTAATCAAACTCCAGCTCACCGGCATCGAGGACGACGATCACCAGAAGGCGATGGACCTCATCGACTCGCACCCCGAATGGACGGCGCGACTGGAGGAGCTCGGCGCGCGCGACATCAAGTTCGGAGCAGGATTCCCCGACACGATCACCGTCGATGCCGCCGTGCTGCTCGCTCGAGGTGCGGAGCTGTTCGCGGCCGCGCCGCTGCGAGGGCTGCGTGTGCGCGCAGCCAAGGGCCGCGTCGGCGAGATCGTGCGCTTGCCACTCCTTGCAACAATCGATGTGCTCGATCTGGACGACCAGGCCGTCGCCGACGACGACGTGATCGCGCTCGCCGCCTCTTCTCACGCGGCACGGCTGCGCCAGCTCGACCTGCGCTACAACCCGCTCACTGCACGCGGCATCGAGGCACTCGCGGCGTCACCGCACCTCAAGCGCCTCGAGGTCGTGAACCTCGACGGCAACCCCGCAGACCCGGTCGACCGACTCGAGTACTACGACGAAACCAACCAGCACGCCGTGCCCACCGAGGCCGGCAAGGCACTCGAGGCGAAACACGGCCCGCTGCGCTGGCTGCGGCGCAGCTGACCGACTACGAACAACTGGCCGGAGGACTAATGAAGGCAGCCTATTTCATGAAGAACGGCGGGCCGGAAGTGCTGCAGTATGGCGATGTTCCGGACCCGGTAGCCGGACCTGGCGAGGTGCTCGTCGACGTTCACGCGGCGAGCGTGAACGCGGCCGACTGGAAAGTGCGCGCCGGTCATTACGCACCTACCACCGACTTTCCTTATGTTCCGGGGCGCGATTTCTCGGGTGTCGTCCGCGCGCTCGGCGATGGAGTGAAGGACCTTGCCGTCGGCGCTGCGGTGTTCGGCGTCTGTGACGTGGGCCGCGACGGGGCTTACGCGGAGAGAATCGCCATCCGGTCGGCGATCCTCGCGAGAAAGCCGCAAAGCCTGTCGCACGTGGAATGTGCGGCGCTGGCGTTAACCGGCCTCACCGCGCTCGTGTCGATCGAGGACACGCTGCAACTGAAGGCGGGCGAGACGATCCTGGTCCAGGGCGGCGCGGGCGGCGTCGCCAGCGTCGCGATCCAGCTCGCCAGGCATCTGGGCGCGCGCGTGATCACGACCGCGAGCGCGGCAAACCACGACTACCTGCGCCGGCTCGGCGCCGACCAGATCATCGACTACAACGCGCAGGACTTCACGCAGGTGGTGTCCGGCTGCGACGCAGTGTTGGACACGGTCGGCGGGGACGTGGCCACCCGTTCATTCGCCGTGCTGCGCCCCGGCGGACGCGCCGCATTCATTGGCTCGGGGAACACCGCACCGCCCTCCCCGCGCGCCGACGTCGTGTCGCTGCGTCCGAAAGTCGGCCGCGACCGCATGCATCTCGACCGGGTCGCCGCGCTGGTCACCGCCGGCGCGGCGCGCGTCCCCGAGATCGCGACCTACGAGCTATCGGAAGCCGCCACCGCCCACGCGGTGAGCGAAGGCCGCCACCTGCGCGGCAAGCTGGTGTTCAAGGTGCGCTGAGATCGCGTAACCGGCCTGTTTCAATGGTATCAACCGCGTAACAGCGACTGCAGGACCCCGCTTGCGCAGCTAGACTGCCGGCTTATGCACGATCGCATCGAGCTCACCGAGGCGCTGCGCGACGCGGCGCTCGCCGTTTCGACCGCCCAGGGCGAGCGCGCATTCGACGAGCTGGTCGGCGCCCTCGCCCGGATCCTGCGCGTCGAATTCGCGCTGATCTCCGTGTACGTGGAGCCGCAGCGCACCCACTTGCGCACGCTGGCCACGTTTTTCGCCGGACGCCCGGCGAAGAACGTCGAGTATCCGGCCGCCGGCACGCCCTGCGAGAAGGCGATCGGACGCGCTTTCGGCTTCCATCCGAAGGGGGTGGCACGCCTGTTCCCGGACGACCGGATCCTCGCGGATAACGGCATCGAAGGGTATGCCGCGACCACGCTGGACGACGTGCACGGCACGCCGATCGGCGCGCTGACCGTAATGTCGCGGCGCGAGCTGACCGACCCGGCGATCGTCGAAGCGATGCTGAAGATCTTCGGCGCGCGCGTCGCCGCCGAGATCGAGCGGCGCCGCTCGGAAGCGAGCTATCGCGCGATCTTCGAGAGCGCCGAGACGTGCATCTTCATCTACGACTTCCGCAGCGGCGCAATCGTCGACGCCAACCCGAAGGCGTGCGCAACCTATGGCTACAGCGTCGAGGAGCTGAGACGGCTGTCGCTCGAGCAGCGCAGCTCCGGTGAGCGGCCGTACACGAGCGAAGATGCGGCACCGTTCTTCGAGCGCGCGCGGCAGGGCGAGATCGTGCGCTTCGAGTGGCGCCGCCGCAACAAGGACGGCACCCTGCACTGGGACGACGTCATGCTCAAGCGCGTGGAGATCGACGGCAGGCCGCACATCATGTCGGCCACGCGCGAGATCACCGAGCGCAAGGCCGCCGAGGAGCAGTTGCGCGCCAGCGAGGAGCAGTACCGCGCAATCTTCAACGCAACCGCAGAGTCGCTGCTGCTGCGTGACGCCGAGTTTCGCGTCGTCGACGTCAACCCTGCCTACGAGTCGATGAGCGGCCGCCGGCGCGAAGAGGTGCTGGGCAGCGCGGAGCTCACGGTGCAAGTGCCGAAGCTCACCGACCAGCGCCGCGAGCTGCACCAGCGCGCGCTCTCGGGCGAAACGGTGCATTTCGAATCCGAGGCCGAGCGCAAGAACGGCTCGCGCTTCCGCATCGAGATCTACGGCGTGCCGATGATCTATCGCGGCGAGCCGCACGTGCTGTACATCGGACGCGATATCACGGCGCGCAAGGCCGCCGAGGAGCAACTGCGGGCGAGCGAGGAGCAGTACCGCGCGGTGTTCAACGCCACCGCCGATTCGCTGGTGCTGCGCGACGCGGAGTTTCGCGTTGTCGACGTCAACCCTGCCTACGAGTCGATCAGCGGGCGCAAGCGCGGCGAGGTCATCGGCGGGCAAGGCGTGACCATGAGCAACCCGGATCTGCACGCGCGGATCCGCGAGCTGCACGACATCGCGCTCCGCGGCGAGCCGGTGCAGTGGGAGGGCAAGGGCGCGCGCAAGGACGGCGAGCCGTTCGACCTCGAGGTGCGCGGCGTGCCGATCCAGTACCAGGGCCGGCCGCACGTGCTGTACATCGGCCGCGACATCACTGCGCGCAAGCGCGCCGAAGCCGGGCGTCTGGGGCTGGAGGCGCAGCTGCGCCAGGCGCAGAAGATGGAGGCGATCGGCCAGCTCTCCGGCGGCATCGCGCACGACTTCAACAACATCCTGCAGAGCGTGCTCGGCAATCTGGTGCTTGCACAGGAACGAGAAGCGGAGCTGACCGACGAGAAGCTCGCGCGCTACCTCGGGCGCGCGCAGGCTTCGACGCTGCGGGCGCGCGACCTGATCCGGCAGATGCTGACGTTCAGCCGCGGCCAGCGCGGCGACCGGCGGCCGCTCGAGCTGCCCGCGCTGCTGCAGGAAGTCAACGCGCTGCTGCGCTCGACGCTGCCGACGACCATCGAGCTGCGCGTCAAGGCCGACGGCCGCTATCCTGCGGTGCTTGCCGACCGGATCCAGGTCGAGCAGGTGCTGCTCAACCTGTGCATCAACGCGCGCGATGCGATGGGCGGAGCCGGACGCATCGGCGTCGGCCTGCGGCTCAACGAGCACCGCGGCGCGGTATGCGCCTCCTGCCGCCAGCGCGTGGCCGGCCGGTTCGTCGAGCTTCGCGTCCGCGATACAGGGCCGGGCATCCCCGCGCCGGTGCTCGAGCGCATGTTCGATCCCTTCTATTCGACCAAGGAGGTCGGCAAGGGCAGCGGCATGGGCTTGTCGATCGTGCACGGCATCGTGCACGAGCATGGCGGTCACGTGCTGGTCGATCCGGGCTGGGCGCGCGGCGCGCTGTTCCGCGTGCTGCTTCCAGCGGTCGAGGCCCCAGACGCGGAGCGCGCTGGCAGCGCCGCTAGTACCGCCGGGACGCCGGAGCCTCCGCGTCTGCGCGGTCGGGTGCTGCTCGCCGACGACGAGCCGATGATCCGCGAGTTGCTGTGCGACCTGCTGCAGGGTTGGGGGCTCGAGGTCGAGGCGCATGCCGATGGGGCCGCGGCGCGCGATGCGTTTACAGAGGACCCGCAGGCGTTCAATCTGGTGCTCACCGACCAGACGATGCCGAAGCTCACGGGCCTGCAGCTCTCCCTGCACGTGCAGCAGATGCGACCCGAGATCCCCGTGATTCTGTGCACCGGGTACGGCGAGGAGCTGCAACCCGGCGATCTCGAGGCCGCCGGCGTGCGCACGCTGGCGCACAAGCCCGTCGAGCCCGCAGCGCTGCGAGCACTGCTCGAAGAAAGCCTGGCAGCGCGCTGATACCCGCGTGGCGGAGCAGAACTCCGCTCTTCAGCGGCGTCACCTTGAACTCGCGGCTCGCCCCATGCTATAGGTGTCTCCGCGTCATCCACAGGAGACCTAGACATGTCAAAAGAAGGCAAGGGAGCAGGCTTTTCCAGGCGACGCACGCTGGGCACGCTGGGTAGTCTCGCAGGCACCGCCCTGCTGCCGGGTGCGCCGGCTTTTGCTCAAGCGCCGAAGGGCAAACCGATCCGCATCGGTTTCCAGGTGCACCGTACAGGCATCGGCGCGACCTACGGGCGCTGGTACGAGCGCACCACGACCGCAGCGGTCAAGCTGATGAACGAGAAAGGCGGCATTGCCGGGAGACCGGTCGAGATCGTCGCCGAGGATGACGGCACCGACCCGAAGCGCGGACCCGAGGTGGTCGAGAAGCTCTGCAAGCAGCACAAGGTCGACTTCGTCTACGGCACGCTGTTCTCGCATGTCGTCATCGCCTCGGCGCCCCGCGCGGGCGAGCTCAAGATCCCGTACTTCGTGGTGAGCGAGGGCTACCACGTCGCCTCGGGCAAGCTCAACCGCTACGTCTTCCAGCCCGGCATCACCGACGTTCGCGCCCAGGTCACCGCGATGTCGTCGTGGATCCTCGACAAGCTCGGCAAGAAAGTGACGATGATCTTCCCCGACTACGCGTTCGGCTACGATCACCGCGATTTCTTCGGCCAGGCGGTCGCGAAGCGCGGCGGCACCGTGCTCGAGAAGCTGGCGATCCCGCCGACCGAAAGCTCGTTCACCAAGTATTTCGCGCGCGTGCCGGCGGACACCGAAGTGCTGTACCACGTGATGGTCGGACCCGGCGTACTGACGTTCGTAAAGGAGATGGGCGAGCATTTCGGCAAGAAGCGGCCGCAGATCTTCGGCTTCATCGACTCGCTCGAGGGTGTGGATATCGCGAGCCCGGGGCTCGAATTCCTCGACGGTACGTACTTCTGGGAAGCGTTCCCCCGCTACACCGACTCAACCACGTCGGCGCATGCGAAGAACTACCGCAAGCTCGTCGGCGTAAACGATTCCGGCGCGAGCACGGCGGACCCCAAGGACGTGTCGACGTTCTCGCACATGTTCGGCTGCTGGGAGACGCTGCACGTCATCAAGCAGGCAGTGGAGAAGAGCGGCTACAAGGACCCGACGCCGGGCGACTACAAGAAGCTCGTCGAAGCGATCGAGTCGATGACCGACTTCGCCGAGGGACCCGGGCATCCGCAGGGGCCGAAGAAGTTCAACGGCAAGCTGCACCAGTGCTACGGCCACCAGTACGTTTCCAAGGTGGAGGGCAACAAGCTCAAGGTCGTGCACCGCACGAAGATCGAAGACAGCCTGTACGACCCCGAGGCGGACTACACGAAGCAGCCGCTCTGACCTGCGCACTCGCGGCCCGCTGGCCATGAGCTTCGGGCCGCATCTTTTCCTCGCGTTGCTCGAAGGGACGGTGACGGCGTTCGTCCTTGCGCTCACCGCGCTCGGGCTGTCGCTCGTCTTCGGCGTGATGCGAATCGTCAACGTCGCGCACGGAGAATTCTTCATGCTCGGCGCGGTGCTCGCGTGGGTCTGCGCGAGCTTCGTCGGATCGCCGCTCGGCGGATTCCTGTTCGCGCTGATCGCCGCGCCGCTCGCAGTCGGCGCGGTGGCGCTGGCCGCCGACCGGCTCGTGCTGCGCCGCGTCGACTATCACCCCGAGAGCACGATCGTGGCGACGATCGGACTGCTCTACATCCTCCAGCAGGCAGTGCTGACGCTCTACGGGCCGGATGCGCGGCCGGTCCCCGCGCCGGTCTCTTTCACGCTGCAGTTCCCGTGGTTCGGATATTCCGGCTACAAGCTGGTCGTGGCCGGGATCTCCGCGGTCCTGCTCGCGGCGACCTGGTGGCTGCTCGCGCACACGCGCCTCGGGTTGTACATGCGCGCTGCGCAGCAGGACCTGGAGATGGCGCAGGCGTTCGGCGTCCCGGCGCGCCGCATCTACGCGATCGTGTTCGCGCTGGGCGCGATGCTCGCCGCCGCGGCGGGCGTGCTCGTCGTGCCGATCCAGCAGGCGCACTACCTGATGGGGCTCGATCCGCTGCTGCTTTCTTTCATCGTCGTGATCCTCGGCGGGCTGGGCAGCGTCCGCGGCACGCTGGTGGCGGCGTTCGTCGTCGGCATCAGCGACGGCGTCGTGTCGGTGTTTTTCTCGCCGACGCTGGCCAAGATCATCGCAACCCTGCTGGTTGCCGCGGTGCTGGTGTTCAGACCGGGCGGCCTGTTCGGCGAGGAGCGGGCATGAGCGACCGCGCGCCCTTGCGCGTGCTCGCGCTGCATCTCGCCGTCCTCGGGCTCCTCTTCCTCGCCCAGTTCGTGCTGCCGCCGTACCACCACACCAACGTCGCGCGGATCCTGGTGCTCGCGGTGTATGCGCTCGGCTACAACGTGCTGCTCGGCTACACCGGCCTCATGAGCCTGGGGCATGCCATGTTTTTTGCCGCAGGGATGTACGGCGCGGGACTCCCGGTCTACTACCTGGAGTTCGGCGCCCCGGCGGCGCTCGGTGCGGGAATTCTCTGCGGAATCTTGGTCGCGGCGCTGTTCGGTCTCGTCGCGCTGCGGACCAGCGGCGTCTCCTTCCTCATCGTCAGCCTGATGTTCGCGCAGGCGTTCTACCTAGCGAGCCTCTATTTCAACGAGATCACGCTCGGCGACCAGGGCCTGATTCTCTCCGGGAAGCTCGCGCCGCTCGAGATCGGCGGAGCATCGATCGGCTTTCATGAGCCGGTGCTGAAGT
>DASYPC010000058.1:0-4745 GCA_036007105.1 Burkholderiales bacterium
GAGGGTCGCCGCCGTTGGTCGTCGCGCAGCCCGAAACGAACGCAAACGCGAGCACGGAAACGAACGTGCGTGCACGCACCCCCCAGCCGCCCCCCGTCGTTGCGCTCGTGCCCGTCACTTCTTGTCCTTCCCTTCCTTCTCCTCAGCCGCCTTGTTGAACAGGAACTGGCTGATCAGGTTCTCCAGCACCACCGCCGACTGCGTCAACCGAAGACGCTCGCCTTCCTTGAGCATCTTGTTATCGCCCCCAGCCTCCAGCCCGACGTACTGCTCGCCGAGCAGCCCGGAGGTCAGGATCTTGGCCGAGGTGTCGCGCGGGAACTGGTACTGCGCGTCGATTGTAAACGTCACGCTCGCCTCGTAGGTTCGATTGTCGAACTCGATCTTCGACACCCTTCCGACGACCACCCCCGCGCTCTTGATCGGCGCCCGCGGCTTCAGGCCTCCAATGTTAGCAAACTTGGCCTGCACCTCATACGTCTTGTCCAGCGAGAAAGAGGCCATGTTTCCGACCTTGAGGGCAAGAAACAACAGCCCCGCGAAGCCTGCGGCGACAAAGGCCCCGACCCAGATGTCGATGGTGGCACGGTTCATCCTGCGTTTCCTCCCGTAAACATGAGCGCTGTCAGCACGAAATCGAGCGCGAGGATCGCGAGCGAGGACGTGACGACGGTGCGCGTAGTGGCGCTCGAAACCCCTTCGGCGGTCGGCTGGGCATCGTAGCCCTCGAACACGGCGATCCAGGTGACGGCAATTCCGAACACGACGCTCTTGATGACGCCGTTCAGGATGTCGTTGCGGAAATCCACCTTGGCCTGCATCTGCGACCAGAACGCGCCCTCGTCCACCCCGATCAGCTGGACGCCGACGAGGTAACCCCCGAAGATACCCATCGCCGAGAACAACACCGCGAGCAGCGGCATCGAGATCACTCCGGCCCAGAAGCGCGGCGCGACCACGCGCGCGATCGGGTCGACCGCCATCATCTCCATCGCCGCGATCTGCTCGGTCGCCTTCATCAGGCCGATCTCTGCCGTGATCGCGCTGCCCGCGCGGCTCGCGAAAAGGAGTCCCGCGACCACCGGGCCGAGCTCGCGAACGAGCGACAGCGCGACGAGGATTCCAAGCGCCTCGGACGAGCCGTAGCGCTGCAGCGTCTCGTAGCCCTGGAGCGCGAGCACCATGCCGACGAACAGGCCCGAAACCAGGATGATGATGAGCGACAGGACGCCGGCGAAGTAGATTTCCCGGATCGTCAGGTGAAACCGGCGCAGCGCGGTTCCGGAATGCAGCAGCATGTAGGCGAAGAACCGCGCCGCGAATCCCAGACGCAGGATCCGCTCGGTCATCGAGTGGCCAAACCGCTGCAGCGGTTCTTTCAGCCCCATGTCAGACCTTGGCTTCCAGGCCGAGGTCGACCGGATACGCCGGTGCGGGAAAATGGAACGGCACGGCACCGTCGAGCGAGCCGTGCACGAACTGCGTCACGAACGGCACCTGCGCGCGCACGACTTCCGCCGGGAGGCCCTCGGCGACGACGCGGCCGTCGGCCATGAAGAACACGTGATCGACGAACGGCAGCGTTTCCGCGACGTCGTGCGTCACCACGATCGAGGTCGCGCCGAGCGAGTCGTTAAGGCGGCGGATGAGGCGCGTCACTACGCCGAGCGAAATCGGATCGAGCGCGGTGAACGGCTCGTCGTACATGATCAGCTTCGGATCGAGCGCGATCGCGCGCGCGAGCGCTACGCGCCGCGCCATGCCTCCGGACAGCTCCGACGGTCGAAGCTGCGCGGCCCCGCGCAGCCCGACCGCTTCCAGCTTGAGCAGGACGAGGTCGCGGATGACTCCAGCGGGAAGGTCCGTGTGCTCGTGCAACGGGAACGCGACGTTGTCGTAGACGGACAGGTCGGTGAAGAGCGCGCCGAACTGGAACAGCATTCCCATTTTCCGGCGCAACGCGTAGAGCTCGCCGGTGTCCAGAGAAGCGACGTCCATGCCGAGCACGCGCGCGGTGCCCGAAGTGGGCCGCAGTGCCCCGCCGATGATGCGCAGCAGCGTCGTCTTGCCGCATCCCGACTGGCCCATGATCGCGAAGACCTTGCCCTGCGGCATGCGTACGGTGACGTCGTGCAGCACGGGACGAGCTACGTCGTACCCGAACGATACCCGGTCGATGTCGACGATCGGTGGCTGCGGCAAGTGACCTACACCTCTGAAAAAAACGACGATTCTACTCGACGCGTGCGGCGCTCCGCGCTTCCCCTATAGTGCCGGGAATGGCTGCTCCGGCCCTGCGAGTAGAGCAACTTGCGAAGCGCTATGGCGCCTGCCGGGCGCTGGACGGCGCAGACCTCGTCGTGCGCGCCGGAGAAACGGCGGCGCTCGTAGGCGCCAATGGCGCCGGCAAGACGACGCTCCTGAAGTGCATCCTCGATCTCGTGCTGCCCGACTCGGGCCGGATCGAGATCTTCGGCGTGCCGAATCGCCGGCCCGATTCGCGCGCGCGAATCGCCTATCTCCCGGAACGATTCTCGCCGCCTCACTACCTCAAGGGCCGCGAGTTCATCGAAATGACGCTTGCGCTGGCCGGAAGCCGCTACGAGCGAACGAACGCCGAGCGCCGGCTGGCGGAGCTCGAGCTCGATCCCGCGGTGCTCGACCGCCCGGCGCGCCAGCTCTCCAAGGGAATGACCCAAAAGCTCGGGCTGGCCGCGAGCCTGCTCATCGAGCGCGACCTCTACATCCTCGATGAGCCGATGAGCGGACTCGACCCCGCGGGCCGGATCGCCGTCAAGTCCGCGCTCGCGCGGCTGCAGCGCGAAGGCCGCGCGGTGTTCTTCACCTCGCACGTTCTCGCGGACGCAGAAGAACTGTGCTCCGCGCTCATCGTGCTCCACCAGGGAGCCGTACGCTTTCACGCCGAGCCGGCAGCGCTCTGCGAGCGCTACGGCGAGCCGAACCTCGAGCGCGCGTACCTGAAATGCATTCGATAGGCGGAGCCTGGTCTGTTCCCCACCTTTTGCTTCGACGCGAAGCAGGGTAGATTCGCCCAACGGGGAAGGGATCGTCGCAAAAGGGGCAACTCATGAACACCGGCATTGCAATGAGCCTGCGCGCGCTGGCGCTCGTCTGCGCGGCGGCGATTTCGACGAACGCGTCGGCGCAACCGACCGAGGCCGCAAAAGCCGAGTTCGCGGCCGCAGTCGATGCTGCGAACAAGGCCGGCGTCACAGGTCCGTCGGACGTCAAGCTCGTCGACCAGGCGCTGCTCAAGCTGCCCGGCGGCCTCGTCTACTTCCCGTCCGCGCAAGCTGGGCGGCTGCTCTCGGCGATGGGCAACCGCGCGGGCGAAGGACTGCTCGGGATGGTCATTTCGCCCAACGCCGACTGGTTCATCGTGATGCGCTTCATCAAGTCGGGCTACATCAAGGACGACGACGCAAGAGAGTGGAACGTCGAAGACCTGCTGAAAGGCATGAAGGAAGGCACCGAAGAGTCGAACAAGGAGCGCAAGTCGCGCGGACTGTCCGAAATCGAGGTCGTGGGCTGGGTCGAGGCGCCGAAATACGAGGCGACGACACACCGGCTGGTCTGGGCGCTCGAATCGAAGGAGAAGGGCGCGCCGGCGACCGCCGAGCGCGGCGTCAACTACAACACCTACGCGCTGGGTCGCGAAGGCTACGTCAGCATGAACCTCGTGACCGGCATGACGAGCGTGCAGACCGAGAAGCCGATCGCGCACAACCTGCTCGCCGCGCTGCAGTACAACGACGGCAAGCGCTACGCCGACTTCAACTCGTCGACGGATCACGTCGCCGAATACGGGCTCGCCGCGCTGATCGGCGGCGTCGCAGCGAAAAAGCTCGGCCTCTTTGCGCTCGCGTTCGCGTTTCTCGCCAAGTTTGCCAAGGTCATCGGCATCGCGGCAATCGCGCTCGGCGCGTTGTTCATCAAGTTCTTCCGCAAGAAAAAGGACGAAGTCCCGCCGGCAGCGCCACCGCAAGCGTGAAAGCGCTGCTCGCGCTGCTTGCCGCGGGCAAGCTCGGCAAGGTCCTGCTCACCGGCGGCACGATGATCCTGTCGGTGTTCGCCTATGCGCTCGTGTTCGGCATCTGGTACGCGGTCGGCTTCGTGCTGCTGATCTTCGTTCACGAGATGGGCCATTTCCTCGCTGCGCGCCAGCGCGGCCTCGCAGTCGGCGCACCGACGTTCATCCCGTTCGTCGGCGCGTGGATCGAGCTCAAGGACCTGCCCCATGACGTCGAGACCGAGGCCTGGGTCGGGCTCGCCGGGCCGCTGCTTGGCACCGTCGGTGCGCTCACCGTCTATTACGCCTACCGGGCGACCGACGAGCCGCTGCTCCTCGCGCTTGCCTACGCGGGCTTTTTCCTGAACCTCTTCAACCTGATCCCGGTCTCGCCGTTCGACGGCGGCCGCATCACGGCGATCATCTCGCCGCGCGTCTGGCTCGTCGGAGCGCCGCTGCTCGTCGCGCTCTTCTTCTGGCGTCCGAGCCCGATGCTGATCCTCATGGCAGTGCTCGCCGCGCCGCACCTCTGGAAAGCGGTCAAATTCGATCCGAATGCGCCCGAGAATGCCGCCTACTACTCGGTCGCGCCGGCCAAGCGTTTCGAGTACGCCGTCTATTACATCGTGCTCGCCGCGTTCCTCGCGGTCATGTCGTTCCACGTCCACGAGATACTCGAGCGCATGCCGCGCGTGCGCTCACTCTGAACCAACCA
>DASYPC010000059.1:0-2448 GCA_036007105.1 Burkholderiales bacterium
CATCCTGATCGACATCTACGCATCGGAAAGCGCGGTGCTGCGCGCGCGCGATGCGGCCGGTCGGCCGGATGCGGCGCAGCACGAGGCAGCCGCGCGGACGTTCGTCAACGACGCCGCACAGCGCATCCAGGCGGCCGCGACCAACGCGCTTGCGGCGATGGCAGATGGCGACACGCTGCGGACGCTGCTCGCGGCGCTGCGGCGCGTGCTGAAGGCAACGCCGATCAACACGATTGCGCTGCGCAGGACCCTCGCCGACGCCACCGTTGCACGCGACCGGTATATTGTTAGTTGAGTGGATCTCGGAAAATCTGCCGGGTCCGAAAGGACCCGGCGCGCTCTGCAAATTGTCTTCATCATCTGCGCGCTGGTCGCGGGCTGCACATCCGGCCCGTCCGCGCCCGATGAAGACTCGGCCAGCTACGTCAAGGAAATCCAGGATGCGCGCGCCGAAAAGGACCGCGTCTACGGCGCCGATCCGGAACTGATTCCGGTCGCGAAGCGCGCCGCGCTCCTTCCGCTGAAGTACTACGCCGTCGATCCGTCTTACCAGGTGCCTGCATCGCTGAAGCTGTCGCCGGACCGGCCGGTGTTCGACATGCCGACGTCGACCGGCACGAATCGCCGGATGCAGCGCGTCGGCATCCTCGAGTTCACGCTGCAGGGTCAGCAGATGTCACTGGAGTCGTTCGTCGAGGCGGGCACGCAGCAGATCACGGCGCTCTTCGTGCCGTTCGCCGATCTCACCACCGGCAAGGAAACGTATGCTGCCGGCCGCTATCTCGATCTGAAGCCGACTGCGACCGGCTTCTACGTGATCGACTTCAACAAGGCCTACAACCCGACCTGCGCCTACAACCCCACGTGGGAATGTCCGTATCCGCCGCCCGCAAACCGTCTCAAGATCGCCATCCGCGCCGGTGAGAAGGCGCCGCCCGAATCGCAAGACGCCGCCAAGGCGCCCGCTGCGTGAGCTCGGCGCTCCAGGCGATCGTCTTCGACTTCGATGGCGTGATTGCCGACAGCGAGCCGCTGCACCTGAAAGCCTTTCAGCGGGCGCTCGCCGAGGAAGGGCTGGTCCTCGAGCGCGACGAGTACTTCGCGCACTATCTCGGCTACGACGATGTGGGCGTGTTCGCGGCGCTGGCGAGGGACCGCGGCCTCGGCTGGACCGATCGGCAGATCACGGCGCTCGTCGCGCGCAAGGGCATGAAGCTGCAGGCGCTGCTCGCGGGCGACGAAGTGATCTTCCCCGGCGCGGCGGCGTTTGTTCGCGCGGCCGCCGCCGAGGTGCCGATCGCGATCGCCTCCGGCGCGCTGCGCCACGAAATCGTGCAAATCGTCGAGGCGGCGGGTCTCGACGAACTTTTTGCGGCGATCATCGCAGCCGGTGACACGCCTGAAAGCAAGCCTTCGCCCGCGCCGTACCTGCTGGCGTGCGAGCAGCTCCAGCAGGCGACGGGACGGATGCTTGACCGTCGGCGGTGTGTGGCAATCGAGGATTCGTACTGGGGGCTCGAATCCGCACGCGGAGCCGGGTTACGCTGTGTGGGAGTGACGACAAGTTATCCGGCCGCCGAGCTCACGGGCGCGGAGCTGATCATCGATGGCTTGCGGTCGCTCACGATTCCGATGCTCGAAGAGCTCGTCAAATGAGGATGTTCGAGAACTCGTAAATGAAGAAAGAACTCGTTGACGCGCTAACGGCGGCCTCCAACGCGCCAGGCACGCAGCTGGCGCACGCGGCGCTCGTCATCGCGAGCATCGAGTATCCACGGCTCGTTCCCGAGCCGTACCTCCGACAACTCGATGCGATGGGCGCGGCGGCCGCGAAGTTCGTGCGCGAGCGTGTCCGTGAAACCGGCGACGGCTCGACGCTCTCGTGCGTGCGCGCGCTCAACGCGTATCTGTTCCAGGAGCAGGGGTTCCGAGGCAACGAGCGCTACGAGGATCCGCGCAACAGCTGCCTCAACGAGGTGCTCGAGCACCGCACCGGCATTCCGATCACGCTGTCGCTCGTCTACATGGAAACCGCGCGGCGCGCGGGGCTGCACATCGACGGCATCAACTTCCCGGGCCACTTCCTGGTGCGCTGCCCCGATGTGGGCAAGCGTGCAACGAGCGGCCTGCTGATCGATCCGTTCCACGGCGGGGCGCTGCTCTCCGAGCGCGATTGCCGTGTGCTGCTGCAGAAGCATGTCGGCAGCGAGATCGCCTTCAGCAAGTCGCTGCTCGCGCCCGCCACGCGCAAGGAGATCATCGTCCGGATGCTGCTGAACCTGAAGCGCATCTACGTGCGCATGCGCTCGTTCCCGCAGGCGCGCACGGTGACCGAACTGCTTGTCGCGCTCACGCCCTCAGCGCTGAGCGAGCTGCGCGACCGCGGGCTGCTGGCCTATCACCTCAACGACGTCACGGGTGCGCTTCGCGATCTGCAGACCTATCTGA
>DASYPC010000060.1:0-1707 GCA_036007105.1 Burkholderiales bacterium
CCATGCTCGACGCGTAGTCGTCGATCCAGGCCGAGACCGATTCCTTCGCGAGGCCCCAAAGCTCTCCGGCGCTGATCCTGGTCATCGCTGATTGGATGCGTAGCGATGCCCGATGTTCCCTCAGCGGTGTGTGCCGAAGAGTTGCACCCAGTAGATCCCGGCCTGGCTTGCCCGGTTCACCGCATAGGCGACACCCATCTCGCGAAACTGCGGTGCCATCAGGTTCGCGCAATGCTCCGGACTTCTGATCCAGCCCTCGACCACGCTTTCCGGAGTGGTCGGGCCGGCCGCGATGTTCTCTCCCACGGTTCTCCAGCCATAGCCCGCCCGGGTGAGGCGGTCCGCGGGAGAGCTGCCGTCGCGCCCTTCGTGGGAAAAATAGTTGTACTGCGCCATGTCCGCCGCGTGGGCAAGCGATGCGCGGCTCAGGGTGTCGCTCAGCAGCAGCGGTCGCGCTGCCGGGAGACGGGCCGTACCGCAGGTTCGCGGACGCTCGCGCGCCTGGTTTACCAGCTGCAGCACGCGCAGCGCGACCGCGTCGGCCGCCTGCGCCGGCGGCGGCAGGAACGGCGCGGCAAGAATGATGCGGATTTCACGCAGGTGCCGATCGATGCCGACTTCCGAATAGGCCGCATCGAGCAGCTGCGCGCAATAGTCTCGCTTCAGGAACTCGGTGACCGAAGCGGTTCCCACGTTTCCGCGGATCCGGATCAGCAGCGAGCGGTTGGCGCGGTAGCCGGCTTCGGCAAGTGCGTCGGCGAAAGCGAGGCCCGCGGTGGCTCGTTTCGCTGCCTCGGTCAGTTGGACATTCTCCCGCAGCGGCGGCGTCACGCCGGGGCGGCCGCTGCAGCCGCTTGCGCGCAGCTGGTTCAGCGCGTCGAGCAGGTCGGGGCTCGCAGCGAAAGCGGCCTGCGCGAGCGCCATGCCGAGCGCGAGCAGCAGCGCTACGCCGCAGGCGTGTAGCTGCGATACAGGCGCAGGACCCACTCGACGCCGCTCGTCAATTTGTCGATCTTGCGCGCCCATTCGGTCTGCGTTGCCGCGCGCCACTCGGGATGCTGGGTCACCGACTCGTCCACCAGGTCGTAGAGCGCGAGGTAGCGCGGCTTGCCGTTCGGGTCGAAGAAGCGGCGCGCGCGCAACACGCCAGGTACGCGAGACAGCAGCGGCAGGTGCTCCTCGTCATACCAGCGGTTGAATTCCTCCTCGTGCTCCGGCGGTGAGTCGCCGATCGCGACGAACTGGGCATGCGACATCATGTGCGGCGGGGCGTCGCCGGGATTGATCTGCTCGCACGCCCAGCGGCGCTGCACGATCGTGTTCTCGAGGGTGCGGCGGCTCCAGGGACCCGGATTGCGATAGTGCTCCAGATATTCGGTCGTCTGCAGCACTCCTGGCGTCACCAGCTCGTAGGTCGCCAGGTATTTGCCCTCGCCGGCCTTCAGGTCCGCCACCCAGCGCCGTGCCGACAGGAAACCCGAGATCGACAGCCGCTCGGCAATGTGCTCGGTGTCGTACCACGCGTTGAACTCCGCCTCCAGCTCGGGCCGCGGTTCGGTAATCGTCAACAGAAGCCCGAAGTTGCTCATTTCACCTCCACGATGAGATTGCCGAGCGCGTCCGTGCTCGCGACGTTGCCGGGCTCGAGCACGATCGTGCAGTCGAGCTGCTCGATGATAGCGGGTCCTTCGATCGTGGGCGGCAGAG
>DASYPC010000061.1:0-1586 GCA_036007105.1 Burkholderiales bacterium
GCCTCGTAGAGCTTGGTGCTGCCGGAAACGTCGGCGAAGAGCACGGCGACCTCGGTCGCCGCGTTCGGATCGATCTGGGTCTTCTCGTCCGCCATCCGCCCTCCAGCGCGGCCGATTACTGCCGCTGCGCCCGTGTCATGAACACCAGCCGCTCGAACAGGTGCACATCCTGCTCGTTCTTCAGCAGCGCGCCGTGCAGCGGCGGGATGATCGTCTTGCGGTCCTTCGAGCGCAGCGCTTCCGGCGGGATGTCCTCGGCAAGCAGCAGCTTCAGCCAGTCGAGCAGCTCGGAAGTCGACGGCTTCTTCTTCAGGCCCGGAACCTCGCGCATCTCGAAGAACACCTCCATCGCTTCGCGCAGCAGCGATTTCTTCAGCCCCGGGTAGTGGACGCCGACGATTTTCTCCATCGTCTCCTTGTCCGGAAACCGGATGTAGTGGAAGAAGCAGCGGCGCAGGAATGCGTCCGGAAGCTCCTTCTCGTTGTTCGACGTGATGAACACGATCGGCCGGTGCTTCGCTTTGATCAGCTCGCGCGTCTCGTAGACGTAGAACTCCATCCGGTCGAGCTCGCGCAACAGGTCGTTCGGGAATTCGATGTCGGCCTTGTCGATCTCGCCGATCAGCAGCACGACCGGCATTTCCGCGGTCAGAGCCTGCCACAGCATCCCGCGGACGATGTAGTTGTGGATATCGTGCACCCGCTCGTCACCGAGCTGCGAATCGCGCAGGCGCGAGACGGCGTCGTACTCGTACAGCCCCTGCTGCGCCTTCGTCGTCGACTTGATGTGCCACTCGAGCAGCGGCAGGCCAAGCGATTTCGCCACCTGGATTGCGAGCATCGTCTTGCCGGTGCCCGGCTCGCCCTTCACGAGCAGCGGCCGCTCGAGCGTGATCGCGGCATTGACCGCGAGCGTGAGGTCGTCGGTCGAAACGTATTCAGCCGAGCCGGTGAAGCGCATGACCGCCTTTCGGGTAAAGCCGCATTATAGTTGAGGGTATCGCGCTCTTTGGATACACTTCCGCGTCCCATTTCGACCCGACCTCGATGCTCCTGCGAATCTCGCTCGTGCTTGCGCTTTTCTGGACTCACGCGGCAATCGCGCAGCAGCCCGCGCCGGTGGGCGATGCGAAGGCCGCGCACAAGAAGGTCCAGATGTGCGAAGGCTGCCACGGCATCGCGGGCTACCGCACCGCGTATCCCGAGGTCTATGCGGTGCCCAAGCTCGGCGGGCAGCAACCCACGTACCTGATGCGCGCAATGCAGGCCTACAAATCGGGCGAGCGCACGCATCCGTCGATGCGCGGCATCGCGAGCGGCCTGAGCGACCAGGACATGGCGGACATCGCCGCGTATTACGGAGCCGCGAAATGAGCGCCCGGATCATTGTCGCTGCGGTCCTTTCGCTTGCATTCGTGCACGGCGCAGCCGCTGGCGGAAAGGCCGAGGCCGGCAAGGCGAAGGCGGAAAAAGTCTGCGCGGCCTGCCACGGGGCGGACGGCGCGAAGCCATCGGGGCCGGACCAGCCGATTCTCGCCGGCCAGTACTACGACTATCTCGTCAAGGCGCTCTCCGACTACAAATCG
>DASYPC010000062.1:0-2485 GCA_036007105.1 Burkholderiales bacterium
ACCATCCCCAAAGAGCTCGACGAGGCGGCCCGCGTAGAAGGCGCGAGCGGGCTGCAGGTGCTATGGAAGGTGTACGTGCCGCTCGCGAGGCCCGTCTACGTGGCGTTCGCCCTGGTGTCAGTGAGCTATCACTGGAACAACTTCCTATGGCCGATCATCGTCACCAACACGGTGAATTCGCGCCCGCTCACGGTCGGGCTGCAGGTGTTCTCCTCGACCGACCAGGGAATCGACTGGTCGATCATCTGCGCCGCGACGCTGATGACGAGCGCGCCGCTGCTCGTCGGCTTCCTTTTATTCCAGCGGCAGTTCGTGCAATCGTTCATGCGGGCGGGGATCCGCTAAAGCGATCGCACCGCCGCATGCCCATCTTCCCAACGGAGGCTTCATGCATCGCCGGCTGACGTTCGCTCTCCTCTTTCTTCTTTGCATCGTCTCGGGCTGGGCGGGCGCGCAGTCTCGCCCGCAGCGCGCCGACCTGGGCGGCGAGGCAAGATCGTTCCTGTGGGTCGGAAACAGCTTCTTCTATTACAACAACAGCATGCACGGGCACGTCGCGGCCATCGGCCGCGGCTTGAATCCGCCGGTCGCGCTGCGCGGCGTGAGCCTGACCATCAGCGGCTCGGGCATCGACTGGCACGACGTGAGGTCGTATCTGCGGCCGGATCTGATCGGTCGCTACTCTTTCGTCGGCGACAACCAGATCGCTTTCAACAAGTCCGGGCGGCAATTCGACGGCGTCATCATGATGGACTGCAGCCAGTGCCCGATCCACCCGCAGCTGAAGAGCGTCTTCGCCGAGCAGATGAAAAAACAAAGCCAGACGATCGTCAGCTACGGCGCGCGTCCGGTCTTCTTCATGTCGTGGGCCTACAAGGACAAGCCCGAGATGACTGCGCAGCTCGCCGAGGCGTACACGAGCGCCGGCAACGCGAACGACGCGCTCGTGATCCCGGCAGGACTTGCGTTCGCCAACGCGATGGCCAAGCGGCCGGATCTCGAGCTCTACCAGCCCGACAAGCGGCATCCCAGTCTCGCGGGCACGTACCTGGCAGCGTGCACCGTGTTCGCCGCGCTGACGAAGCGCTCGCCGGCCGGCAGCAGCTACAACGCCGGACTCGATCGTGACCTCGCGGGGTTCCTGCAAGCCACCGCCTGGGAAACGGTGCAAGCCTATTACGGCCGCTAGTCGCCATGCGCCTCCTGCAATGGAACATCCAGTGGTGTCGAGGCATGGACGGCGTCGTCGACCCGGCGCGCATTGGGCGCGTCGCGCGCGAGCTCGGCGATCCGGACGTTTGCTGCTTCCAGGAAGTGGCGACGAACTTTCCGGCGCTCGCGGGCAGCAAGGGCGAGGACCAGGCGCTGCTGCTGGCGCACGCATTCAAAGGCTACAGCGCGCTGCTCGTCAGCGGGGTCGATGTTCCGGACGGAGCGGGCGGCAGGCGACGTTTCGGCAACCTGATTTTGTCGAGATTGCCCGTACGGCAGGTGCTGAGACATTCCCTGCCGTGGCCCGCAGAGGACGATACGCCAAGCATGCCGCGCGTTGCGATCGAGGCGGTGCTCGAAGCGCCGTGGGGGCCGGTGCGGGTGACGACCACGCATCTCGAGTACTACTCGGTTGCGCAGCGTGCAGCGCAAGTCGTTCGATTGCGCGAATTGCATGCGGAAGCGCTCGCGCACTCGCGCGCGCGTCCGTCTGCGCGCTACGACTCGGGACCGTTCCAGCCGTTTCAGCGCCCTGCTTCCGCCATTCTCACCGGCGACTTCAACATGAAGCCGGACGACCCTCTCGTGGCGGAACTGCTAGCCGAATACAAGGATGCCTGGCGCATCGCGCACCCGGCCGAGCCGCATCCGCCGACGTTCTGCCTGCACGGGAAAGAGCATGGCGCGGCGCCCTACTGCTGCGACTTCGTCTTCGTGTCCGAAGACCTCGCACCGCGAGTCCTCGCGGTGCGCGTGGATCTCGACTGCCAGGCCTCGGATCACCAGCCCGTTCTGGTCGAGTTCAGGAACTAGCGGGAGCCTCATTCGCCACGGAAAGCTTGCGAATGCGTTTCAAAATCCCGGTCTACGCAAGCGCTGGGGCCCTTTGCTGCGAAGGAACTGCAATGTCACGCAGCGCGCGATGTACGAACTGGATGCAGATGGAACCTTCGCCCACGGCGGAGGCGATGCGCTTCACGCTGCCGGAGCGCACGTCGCCCACCGCGAACACGCCCGGCACGCTGGTCTCGCCAAGGTAGGGTGCGCGCGGCAGCGGCCAGCGCGCCGCTGTCAGGTCCTCGGCAGCAAGGTCCGACCCGCTGAGCACGAAGCCTTTGTCGTCCAGCGCCACGCAGCCGTCGAGCCACTTGGTATTCGGCAGCGCGCCGGTCATCAGGAACACATGGCCGATCTCCCGCTGCTCCGGTTCCGGGCTCGACGCGCTGTGCCAGGCAATGCGTTCGAGCCGGTCGCGGCCTTCGAGCGCGACCAG
>DASYPC010000063.1:0-7626 GCA_036007105.1 Burkholderiales bacterium
TGGGGCACGCGTTCTTCTCGATGCCGACGAAGTCTTCCTCGTTCATCTTTCCCGCGCTGAACGCGCCGACCGCTTCGAACGGGCTGACGATCGTCAGCGTCTGGCCTTTCCACGTTCCGGGCTTGATCGTGCCGCCGTAGACGAAGATCCCCGGCACGTTCATGCGCGCAAGCGCGAGCATCCCGCCCGGCATGTTCTTGTCGCAGCCGCCGATGATCAGCGCCCCGTCCATCGCCTGGCCGTTGACGGAGGTCTCGATTGCGTCGGCGATCACTTCGCGCGAGACGAGCGAATACTTCATCGCCTCGGTGCCCATGCCGATGCCGTCGGTCACTGTGGGAAAGCCGAACACCTGCGGCTTTGCGCCCGCCTGCTCGAGCGCCGTCATCGCGCGTTCCACGAGCGGCTGGATGCCGGCGTTGCAGGGGTTCATCGTCGAATGGCCGTTCGCCACGCCGACGATCGGTTTTTCGAAATCGCCGTCCTTGAAGCCGACGGCGCGCAGCATTGCGCGGTTGGGTGAGCGCGCCACGCCCTGCGTGATGAGGCGGCTCCTGCGGTTGTAGGCCATGCGCGGTTTCCTCGAGTCGCTAGAATCGAATCTTACCGTGCTGGTGCATCCGAACTTCGATCCGGTCGCGTTTTCCATCGGCCCGCTGGCGGTCCGCTGGTACGGACTGATGTATCTGGCGGGTTTCGCCGCCGCCTGGTGGCTGGGCGTGCGGCGTATCGCGCGCGGTCTGTCGCCGGTCACGCGGCAGCAGTTCGACGACCTGCTCTTCGGCTCGATCGTCGGGGTCATCCTCGGTGGACGTATCGGGTACGTGCTCTTCTACAAGTCCGGCTACTATCTTGCCCACCCGCTCGAGATTTTCGCGATCTGGCAGGGCGGGATGTCGTTTCACGGCGGCTTTCTCGGCGTGCTGGTCGCGATGCTGTTCGTCGCGCACCGCCACCGGCTGCGCTGGCTCGACGTGATGGACTTCATCGCTCCGCTTTGCCCGCTCGGATTCGCCACCGGCAGGCTCGGGAACTTCATCAACGCGGAGCTGTGGGGCCGCGCGAGCGACGTGCCGTGGGCGATGGTATTCCGCGGCGCTGGTGGCGTGCCGCGCCATCCCTCGCAGCTCTACCAGATGGCGCTCGAGGGGCTCGCGCTGTTCGCGATCCTGTGGTGGTTCTCGTCCAAGCCGCGTCCGCGCGGCCAGGTGTCCGCCGTGTTTCTGATCGGCTACGGCGCCTTTCGCTTCATCGTCGAATTCACACGCGAGCCGGATGAATTCCTCGGCTATCTCGCGCTCGGGCTGACGATGGGCCAGTGGCTGAGCTTGCCGATGATTGCCGCCGGGTTCGCGCTGTTTGCCTGGAGCAGGAAATCGGTCTAGAGGTCAGTCCCAGCGCGCGAGCTCGCGCAGCTTGTCGGCGAGCTCGGCCAGCGTTCGCACCTCGGAGTAGCGAACGTAATACTGAAGGCGCATCAGCTTTTCGTCTTCGGGCGGCTCCGTCCCAAGGAGCTGCTGCAGCCGCTCGTACGAAAACGGCTCCTTGCCCGTCGCCTCGGCCTCACGCTCGGCCTCCGCAAGGTCCGCCGCGTTCTCGGCGTCTACCTTGGCAAACAGGTCGTCAACGGACTTGGTCACGCGCTGCTCCTCTCCTCTAGAGCGCTTGCTCCAGCACGCGCGCGACGTGCAGCGCGCGCCGGCCTGCGCCATGATCGATTTGTTGCCGGCAGCTCGTGCCGTCCGCAACGACAAGCGCGTCCTGCGATACCGCGCGTACCGCGGGCAGCAAGTTCGCTTCCGCCATTTCCATCGAGACCGCGTAGTGCTCGGCTTCGTAGCCGAACGATCCCGCCATGCCGCAGCAGCTCGATTCGACCATGCGCACCTTCAGCTCGGGCACCAGGCCGAGCGTGCGCTCGACCGTGCGCATCGCGTCGAACGCCTTCTGGTGGCAGTGGCCATGCACGAACGCTTCCCGCGCGAGCGGCTTCAGATTCAGATGCCAGCGTCCGGCGTCTCCCTCGCGCGCGACGAATTCCTCGAACAGGAATGAATTCATCGCGAGCCCTGCGCTCTCGGCACGCGGCAATAGCGCAACCAGTTCGTCGCGCAGCGCGAGCGTACACGACGGCTCCAGGCCGACGATCGGCACGCCGCGCTCGACGAACGGGCGCGCTGCGTCGATCAGGCGCCGCGCCTCGTGCTTCGCTTCTTCCGCGAGCCCGGCCGAAAGGAGTGTCCGCCCGCAGCACAGCGGCCTTGCGCCGGCGCGAACGGCCAGCGCATTGACCTGGTAGCCCGCAGCCCGCAGAACGCGGGTCGCGGCGCGTGCATTCTCCGGCTCGAAATAGCGATTGAACGTATCGACAAAGAGCAACACTTCGCGAGTGCCGACCTGCGCATTCAGTTCGGCGTCACGCCAGAAGTCACGACGCCACCGCGGCAAGGATCGGCGCGCGGTGAAGCCGGTCACTTGCTCACGGAGCGGCAGCACGTTCGCCAAATTCGCCAGCGGCGCAAGCCGCGCCAGCACCGGCGCGTAGCGGGGAAGGAAGGCGACCAACCGCTCGCGCAGCGTGAGCGCATGGCTTTGCCTGTACTCGTTGAAGAACTCGACCTTCATGCGCGCCATGTCGACACCCGTAGGACACTCGCGCCTGCACCCTTTGCACGAGACGCACAAGTCGAGCGCATCCTTGACCGCATCCTGGGTCGCGCCGCGCTCCGCTTCGAGCTGGCCGGAGAGCGCGAGCCGCAGCGTGTTCGCGCGCCCGCGTGTCGTATGCTGCTCGTCGCCGGTGACGCGATAGGAGGGGCACATCGTGCCGGCGTCGAACTTGCGGCAGTGGCCGTTGTTGTTGCACATCTCCACCGCTTTGTCGTACCCGCCCCAGTCCGACCAGTCGAGTGTCGTGCCTGCCACCTTCGTGGCGTAGCCCGGCTTGAAGCGAAACAGCGATGCATCGTCCATCTTCGACGGATCGACGATCTTGCCCGGGTTGAGCAATCCCTTCGGGTCGAGCCATGACTTGATCTCGCCGAGGCACGCGGTGAGGCGCGGGCCGAAGAAGGGCGCGATCCATTCGGAGCGCACCAGCCCGTCGCCGTGCTCGCCCGAGTAGGCGCCCTTGTATTGCTTCACCATCGCGCACGCTTCCTCGGCGATCGCGCGCATCTTCTGCGCGCCGTCGCGCCGCATGTCGAGCACCGGGCGCACGTGCAGCGTGCCCACCGAGGCGTGCGCGTACCACGTGCCGCGCGTGCCGTGCTTGTGAAACACCTCCGTGAGCCGCGCGGTGTACTCGGCGAGGTGCTCGAGCGGCACCGCGCAGTCCTCGATGAACGAGACGGGCTTGCCGTCGCCTTTCATCGACATCATGATGTTGAGGCCCGCTTTCCTCACCTCCCAGATCTCCTTCTGCAGTCGCGCGTCGATGATTTCGACGACGCTTCCCGGAAGGCCAAGGTCCGCCATCAACTCGGAGAGTTTGCGCAACCGCCCGCGCTCGGTCGCCGGGTCGTCCCCGGAAAACTCAACCAGCAGGACGGCATCAGGGTCTCCGCGAATGAACTGCTCGACGATCCTTGCGTAGGCGCCGATCTCGCGGGCCAAGCCGACCATCGTCCGGTCGACGAGCTCGACCGCGGAAGGACCGAGCTGCACGATGTGTTGAGCGCTTTCCATCGCCGTGTAGAACTTCGGGAAGTGGCAGACGCCGAGCGCGCGCGCGCGCGGCAGCGGCGAGAGCTTGAGGTGCAGCCGCTCGAACCAGGCGAGCGTTCCCTCGGAGCCGACCAGCAGGTGCGCGGCATTGGCGTGCGGCGGTCCGAGGTGATCGAGGTTGTATCCGGCGACCTTGCGCAGCACTTTCGGAAAGCGCGCGGCGATCTCTTCGCGCTCCCGCTCATACAGTGCGTGCAGCTTCGCGACGAGCGCGACGTACCCCGCCGGGCCGGAAGCCTCTGCGATCGGGCCAAATCGCCAGCGATCGCCCGCTGCAGTGAGCGCCTCGATCGCGAGCACGTTGTGCACCATGTTGCCGTAGGCAATCGAGCGCGAGCCGCACGAATTGTTTCCCGCCATGCCGCCGAGCGTGGCTTGCGCGCTCGTCGATACGTCCACCGCAAACCACAGGTTGTGCGGCCGCAGCTGTGCATTGAGCGCATCGAGGGTAATGCCCGGCTCGACGACGACGCTGCGCTGCGCGGGATCGAGTTCGAGCACCTTGCGCAGGTGTTTCGAGTGATCGATGACGAGCGACGCGCCGACGGTCTGCCCGCACTGCGAGCTTCCCGCGCCGCGCGCGAGCACCGGAACATCCTCCTCGATGGCGATCGCAATCGCCGTGCGCGCCGCTTCGGGCGTGCGCGGCACCACGACGCCGACGGGCTCGATCTGGTAGATCGAAGCGTCGGTCGAATAGCGTCCGCGGCTCGCCGCATCGAAGAGCACGTCGCCGTCGACCTCGCGCCGCAGGCGCGCAGCGAGCGTCGGGTCGCCGGGTCGTGCGCGCACCAGTTTCACGGGGAAGCTCGGAGCGTTCATGAGAGCGCAGAGTAGAATACTCCTGTCGCCGCACATTCCATCCGCTCGGGAGGCTTCATGAGCCGACACGCCGGCCGCCATTTCCTGCAGATTCCCGGCCCGACCAACGGGCCCGATCGCGTCTTGCGCGCGATCGACTTCCCGACCATGGACCACCGAGGCCCGGAATTCGCGCCGCTCGGAAAGGAAGTTCTCGAAGGCATGAAGCGGGTGTTCAAGACCAAGAGCCACGTCGTGATCTACCCCGCATCGGGAACCGGAGCGTGGGAAGCGGCGCTCGTGAACACCCTTTCGCCCGGCGACAAGGTGCTGATGTACGAGACCGGGCACTTCGCAGGGCTCTGGCAGAAGATGGCGCGACGGCTCGGGCTCGAGCCTGAGTTCATCGCGGGCGACTGGCGCACCGGCGCCGACCCGCAAGCAATCGAGAAGCGCCTGCGCGAAGACCAGGCGCGTGACATCAAGGCGGTTTGCGTGGTGCACAACGAGACATCGACCGGCGTGACTTCGCGCATCGACGAAGTGCGGCAAGCGATCAATGCCGCCCAGCACCCGGCGCTCTACATGGTCGACACGATCTCCTCGCTCGGCTCGATCGACTACCGCCATGACGAATGGGGCGTCGACGTGACGGTCGGCGGCTCGCAGAAGGGGCTGATGCTGCCGCCGGGGCTCTCGTTCAATGCGATCTCGAAGAAAGCGCTCGCCGCATCACGCAACGCGCGGCTGCCACGCAGCTTCTGGGATTGGGAAGAGATGGTCGCAGCCAACAAGGACGGCTACTTTCCCTACACGCCGGCGACGAACCTGCTGTACGGCTTGCGCGAATCGCTGCGCATGCTCGACGAAGAGGGGCTGGACAACGTGTTCGCGCGGCACCAGCGGCATGCCGAAGCCACGCGCCGCGCGGTGCGCGGCTGGGGTCTCGAGATCTTGGCGAAGAATCCGGCCGAGTATTCGGCTTCGCTTACCGCGGTCGTCATGCCCGAGGGCCACAACGCCGACCGCCTGCGGAAGATCATCTTGGAGAAATTCGACCTGTCGCTCGGCACCGGCCTCACCAAGCTCGCGGGCAGAGTCTTTCGCATCGGCCATCTGGGCGACTTCAACGACCTCACGCTGCTCGGCACGCTGGCCGGCGTGGAGATGGGCCTCGAGCTGGCGGGCGTTCCAATTCGCAAGGACGGCGTGCGCTCGGCGATGGAATACCTCGCGTCGATGCATGCGACCGCACAGCGCGCCGCAGCGTGAGCGACCCGATTCTCGTTGAGCGCGACGGCGCAATCGCCACAGTCACGCTCAACCGCCCCGAGCGGCTCAATGCGCTCGACAAGGCGATGTGGTCGCGTCTCGGCAGCGCCATGCAGGAACTGGACGGCGATGACAGTCTGCGTTGCATCGTGCTGCGGGGCGCCGGCGACCGGGCCTTCGCCGCGGGCGCCGATATTTCCGAGTTTCACGCGGAGCGCGCGAATTCGAAGCAGGCGCAAGCCTACAGCGAAGGCGGCATCGGCTGGCTGCGCGCAGTCGCGGAGTGTCGTCACCCGACACTTGCGCTCATCCAGGGCGCCTGCGTCGGCGGCGGCCTGCTGATCGCGTCACAGTGCGACCTGCGCATCTGCAACGAATCGGCTCGCTTCGGCGTGCCCGTGAAAAACCTCGGGCTGACCGAGTCCTACGATGAACTCGCCGGCATGCTGCGGCTCCTCGGCCCGGCGGCGTCGCTCGAAATCCTGCTCGAAGGCCGCATCTGGAATGCGCGCGAAGCGTACGAGAAGGGCTTGGTCTCGCGCGTGGTGCTCGACGCCAACGTAGTCGCGGAGGCGTACGCGGCGGCGCGACGCATTGCTGAAGGCGCGCCGCTTGTGGCGCGCTGGCACAAGAAGTTCATCCGGCGGCTGCTCGATCCGCGCCCGCTCTCGGCCGAGGAGCGCGCCGAAGGCTACGCGTGCTTCGACACCGAGGATTTCCGCGAGGGGGTTGCCGCGTTCCTCGCGAAGCGCAAGCCTCAGTTCACCGGTAAATAGGAATCGGGACGCTGTGCGCTACGCCTGAGGGGCGGCGGCGTAACGCGGCTTGAGCAATACCGCGAGCGGAATCGTAAGCAGGACGACGACGCCCATGGTCGCGATCGCGGTGCTGACGCCGAACCGGTCGCCCAGCAGGCCATAGCCGAGCGGCGCGGCGATTCCGCAGATCGATCCGATCGTGTAGAACAGTCCGAAGCTGCGCGGCAGTCGATCGGGCTCGACGAACTCGCCGACGGTCGCGTACAGCACCGACGACGTACCCTGCAGGACTACGCCCAACAGCGGCAGCAGCAGGAAAGCGCCGATTGCCGGCAGGGCCAGCGCAGCGAAGATGCCGCAGGCGGTGGCAAGCTCGGTCACCACGATCATGCGTACCACGCCAAGCCGCTCGGCGAGCAACCCGCAGGCGAGCTTGCCTGCCATGCCGCCGATGAAGACGAGCGGCACCGCGCTCGCGGCCCAGCCCTCGGACAAGCCTTCGGCGATCAGCAGGAACGCGATGAACGTGAGAAAGCCGGTGCGCGTGCTCGAATCGAGAATCTCGATCAGGCAGAGCACGGCAAAGCCCTGGCGATCTCGGATTCCCCAGCCGACGGTCTTTTTCACCGCCGCAATCGCCTCAGTCCCGACCCGCGCCGGCGCATCGGCGACCAGCGCAAGAACGGCCACCGCCGCGACGAGCGCCGCCGCGCCAAAACCGAGTACCGGCGCCTGCCACTGGATGCCGGCCAGCAGCAGCAGCGAGACGATGGCGCCGAAGGCAAACTTTCCTACGTCGCCGGCAAAGTTGTAGGTACCCAGCGCCGCACGACGCCCTTCGACCGGATAGGCGCGCGAGATCAGCGTCGAGCCGAGCGGGTGCTGCACCGACGAACCGAGTCCCGCCCCGAACAGCGCGATGAGGATCGACCAGAAGCCGGGCGCATAGCCCAGCCCGAGAAACGCTACACCGACCAGCAGCGTTCCGAGCGCGAGCAGGTTGCGCTCGCCGAAGCGCTCGGCGAACAGCCCGGCGGGAATCTGGAATGCCGCCATGGCTGCGCGATGC
>DASYPC010000064.1:0-10830 GCA_036007105.1 Burkholderiales bacterium
CGCAGTCTACCGGCGCGACGATCTCGCGCCCGGCGACGAGCTGAGCGGGCCGGCGCTGATCGAGGAAGCCCAGACGACGACCGTGGTTCCAGCGAGCTTCACCGCGTATATTGACGGTGTCGGCACGATCGTCATGGAGCGCCGCATTGAATGACGCGCTGAAACGCATCCACATGCAGGTCATGTGGAACAGGCTGATTGCGGTAGTCGAGGAGCAGGCGCAGGCGCTGCTGCGCACCGCGTTCGGCTCGATCACGCGCGAGGCTGGCGATCTCTCGGCCGGCGTCTACGACACCCGCGGCAACATGCTGGCGCAGGCGGTCACAGGGACGCCCGGTCACGTCAATTCGATGGCCGCGGCGGTGCGCCACTTCTTGGCACGCTTTCCGCTTGAATCGATGCAACCCGGCGACGTATTCGTCACGAACGACCCATGGATGGGGACGGGCCACCTGTTCGACTTCGTCATGGTGACGCCGGTATTCCGCGACGAGCAACCGGTCGCGTTGTTCGCCTCGACGTGCCACACCGTGGACATCGGGGGCGTCGGCTTCAACGCCGAGGCGCGCTCGGTGTACGAGGAGGGGCTGTGCATCCCGCACACGCGGCTCCGCACGCGCGGCGCGCTGGAAGAGCCGATTCTCGCGATCGTCATGGCCAATTCGCGCAATCCGATCGAGGCGCGCGGCGACCTGCTGTCGCTCGTTGCCTGCAACGATGTGGGCGCGGCGCGCCTGGTCGAGATGATGCGCGAGTTCGATCTGGAGTCGATCGACGAGCTGGCACGGCACATTGTCGAGACCTCGCGCGCAGCGACGCAGGACGCGATCCGCAAGCTGCCGCGCGGCGAATACCGCTGCACGACCATGCTCGACGGCTACGAATCGCCGATCGAGCTGCAGGCGCGCCTGACGATCGGCGAGGGCGAAATCACTGTCGACTATGCAGGCAGCTCGCCGCTGTCGGAGCGCGGCATCAACTCGCCGAAGTGCTATACCGACGCGTATTCCGTGTTCGGCCTGAAGTGCATCATCGCTCCGGCGATTCCGAACAATGCAGGGTCGCTCGAGCCGTTCCACGTGCTCGCCGAAGAGCACACCTGCGTTCACCCGCTGCGGCCCGCGCCGGTCACGGCGCGGCACGTGATCGGGCAGATGCTGCCCGACCTGATGTTCGGCTGCCTTGCGCAAGCGCTCGAAGGGCGCGTCCCGGCCGAGAGCGCGGGCTCGATCTGGGTGCTGCCGCTGGCAAGCGAAGGCATCGTCGGGACGCGTTTCAACGTGCTCAACGTCGGCCTCGGCGGGACCGGCGCGCGTCCCGGCAAGGATGGCCTCAGCACCACGGCGTTTCCGAGCGGTGTCGGCGTCGTGCCGGTCGAGATTACCGAGAACGAATCGCCGCTCGTCTTCTGGGCAAAGGAATACCGGCCCGATTCGGGCGGGGCCGGTGAGTTCCGCGGCGGTCTCGGACAGCGCATCGTCATCGGCAGCAGCGAAGACGCGCCGTTCTCGGTCTCCGCGGCGACATTCGATCGTCTGCGCAACCCAGCAGCGGGTCGCGATGGCGGTCGTGCGGGCGCGCCAGGTGCGGCCCGCCTCGTTTCAGGCCGCGTGCTGGAAACGAAATCGGTGCATGTCGTTCCCGCCGGCGACCGGATCGTGCTCGATCTGCCGGGCGGAGGCGGCATGGGCGACCCGGCACGACGCGAGCGCGCGCGGATCGAAGCCGATGTTGCGGCGGGGCTGGTTTCCGGCGACGGTGTCGCGCGGGACTACGCGGCGCGCGGATGAGCGTCGAGACGGCCGAGCTCGCGCCCGGCCTCAGCGTATCGCGAATCGCGAAAGGGAACTGGCAGCTCTCGGCGCGCCACGGCGCTTCCTACGATCGCGATCACGCGATCGAGGACATGCGCAAGTTCGTCGACGCCGGGATCACGCTGTTCGACTGCGCCGACCATTACGTCGGAGTCGAGCAGCTGGTCGGCGATTTCCGGCGCAGGTATCCGGAGCACGCGAAGCGGATTGCGATCTCGACCAAGCTCGTTCCCGACCTGGGGACGCTCGCCTCGGTCTCGAAGCCGGACGTCGAGGCGATCATCGATACCTCGCTCGAGCGCCTCGGCCAGGAAGCGCTCGACCTGGTGCAGTTCCACTGGTGGGAGTACGAGATTCCCGGCTGGCTCGACGCGCTCGGCTGGCTCGCCGATCTGCGCCGCGCCGGCAAGATCCGCAACATCGGCACGACGAACTTCGACACCGCGCGTCTGCGCGAGATCGTCGCCGCCGGCATCCCGCTCGCAACCCACCAGCTCCAGTGGTCGGTGTTCGATCGGCGCCCCGAGCGCGGTCTCGCGGACTTTTGCCGCAGCCGCGGCATCGCGCTTCTCTGCTACGGCACGATTGCCGGCGGCTTCGTCTCCGAGCGCTGGCTCGGTGCGGCCGATCCCGCTCCGCCGCTCGCCAACCGCTCACTCGTCAAGTATCGGCTGATTCTCGAGGACTTCGGCGGCTGGAGCGCATTCCAGCGCGCACTCGAGACGCTCGTCGCCATCGGACGCAAGCACGGCGTGTCCGCCTCCGGTGTCGCGATCCGCTACGTGCTCGACCAGCCGGGCGCAACGGTGGCGATCGTCGGGGCGCAAGACGCGGCGCGGCTCGCGACCACGCTCGAGCCCTTCTCTTTTGCGCTCGACGACGAAGACCGTGCACAGATCGCGGCGCGGACTGCGGATGCGCGCGGGCCAGCCGGCGATTGCTACGCGCGAGAGCGCGACCGCGACAGCGAGCATTACAAGATCATGTGGCGCAACCAGAACCGATCGGGGGTACCGATTCCATGAGCGACGCGTTCGGAGATGAATTCGAGCTGTACGACCTGCGCGTGGAAGTCCTCGAGACCGGCAAGCCGTTCGTCAGTCACGCGCGCGTAGGCGACACGTTCGACGTGGTCGGCGGACGGATCGTGTTTCCGCCCGGCCGCGAAGCCTCGTTCTCGCTGTACGCGATGATGGCGGTGCTGCCTTTTCTGCCCGCGAAGCAGCGGCCGACGCATCCGAACGACTGGATGAGCACCGACACCGATATCGCGAGCCTCGATCCTGCGTGCGGCGCGCGCTGCCGGATCACGCGGCTCGGCAAGCGTACGCTGCGCCACGCCGACTACAGCGCGGTGCCGCTGAAACCCGCCTGAGGCGGCCTCAGCCTCTTTCCTCGACCAGGTCCTGGGCCCAGTGCCGCTTCTGGCGAAAGAAGACGGCGCCGATCCCGAAACCGAGCGCTGCGCCCGAAAGGTGGGCGACGAGATTGACCCCGGTTTTTCCTTCCGTGGTGAACATCGTGTAGACGTCCCAACCGATGTACCAGGTCGCGAGCAGCCACGCGGGCAGAGCGAAGCGGCGATAGAAGAAGATCAGCCACAGGAAGCAGCTGATGCGCGCCTGCGGAATGAAATACACGAACAGCGCGATCATTCCCATCACCACGCCGGACAGGCCGACCGTCGGCAGCGCCTGGGCGTCGTGCATCATGGCGATCGAATACACCGTATGCGTGCCGAGCGCGAGCACTACCAGCACGGCGAGGTAGAGCAGCGGCCCGAGCAGGATCTCGATCGTCGCGGCGAACGCGTAGAAGAAGATCAGGTTGCCGATCACGTGGCTCCAGCTCGCGTGCGCCATGGCTGCGGAGAGCATGCGCAGCGGATTCCACGAATCAGGCGAGTAGGCAAGGCGCGCCGTCAGGTTGGCGGGCGCGCCGGCGCGAAACGACCGGTAAGAGTCGAGAAGCGCCTGCTCGTAGTACGCCGCGAGGCGCTGGTCGCCGAGACGCTCGGCGCTCCCCAGACGCTGGACGATCTGCGCGAGCTCGGCCTTCTCGTCCCTGGAATTGGCCAGCGTGAGCATCAGCATCGTGCAGGTGCGCGGATCATCCGAGCCTGCAACTCGCCGCAGCGCCTGCAGGAACCCGCGCGAATGCTCGTGCTCGCAATGCTCGATCGCCGCTTCCTGCAGCGCGCGCCGGTTGCTGGATTGCGCGGCGAAGATGCCGATGCAGAGAAGGCACACCAGTATCGTGAGCACGGGAACGCGGTGCAGCTCGATCTTCGCGCGATACGGAAAGAACACGGGGGATTCTTCGCTCTCTGCGCAACTGGAAGCGGCCGGATGGAACTGCTACTATAAGCGAACCCTCCACGATGTCGGCACCGATTCCACGCCCCGAAGTTCAGCCGCAGACGGTGCGCTCACCGTTCGAGCACGAGCTCGCGCGGTTGATCGCCGAGGTCACGAACCTGGAATTGACGGCCGAACAGATCGATCCCACCGCTGCGCTTTTCGGCGACGGGCTCGGCCTGGATTCGATCGACCTGCTGGAGATCGCGCTGGTCGTCTCGCAACGATACGGCGTCGCGCTGCGCTCCGACGATCCGGACAACCGCGCGATCTTTGCCAGCCTCCGCAATCTAGCCGCTCACATCGCCAAGCATCGCAAAAAGTAGCCCATGCCGGTCCGCGCGGCGCCGAAGTGGATGGTTCGGTCCGCCTGGATACTCGCTTTCGCCTGGCCTTTGTCGATTCACTGCGATCCTTCTCGGAGCGCCCGCTGATCGAGCTCATCGCCAACGTGCGCAGCGCCGGCTTGTTTGCCAGGAAGTAGCGTCGTGACGGCGGGAATTCCATTGCTCGGGGGATTTTCTCCAGGCGCGCCGATCGGCTGGCGCGAAGGCCAGCCAGTGCCCTGGGAGCATTTCCTCGCTGCTGCGCATGCGCTCGCGCGCCGGCTTCCGCGGGACGGCTACTGCATCAATCTCTGCGACGACCGATTGAACTTCCTGCTTGCATTTGCCGCGGCGCTGCTGGCACGCAGCACGAGCCTGCTGCCGCAGAGTCGCGCGCCCGACGGTTTGCGCGAGCTGGAAAATTCCTATCGGAGCGCGGTTCCCATTGCAGACCCGGAGGTCGCCGAGCGCTGGTCGACGCGCGACGAGGCCGGTAGTGTGCCATTGCTGCCGGCTGATCAGAGGGCGGCGGTCTTGTTCACGTCCGGTAGCACCGGTGCGCCGCAGGCACACGCGAAGAGCTGGGGTTCGCTCGCCCGCGCATCGCAGGCCGCGAGGCAACGGCTGCCGCTTGCCGCCGGAAGTTCGCTGCTTGGCGCGGTGCCGCCGCAGCACATGTGGGGATTCGAGATGACCGTGATGCTGCCGCTGCAATCGGGCTGCGCGGTTCACTCGGGCTGTCCATTGCTGCCCGCGGAAATCTTCGCAGCGCTCGAGCAGCTTCCCGGTCCGCGGTGGCTGGTCGCAACGCCGCTACACCTGCGCGCGTGCTCAACTGCGGGCGCGCGCTTTCCCGCCGTCGCGGGCGTGCTGTGCGCGACGGCGGCGCTGCCGGCGGAGCTCGCCGCGGCCGTGGAACAAGCGTGGCAGGCGCCGCTGTTCGAGATCTACGGGAGCACGGAAACGGGCGCGATGGCCGTGCGTCGCCCCGTACAATCGGAGACGTTCGAGACGGTGGGCGGGATTGTCTTGCGCGCAAGCGCGGGACGGACCGTTGCATCGGGGGGGCAGCTCGACGAACCGGTGACGCTGAACGACCTGCTCGACTTGAAGAGCGAGAAGGCTTTCACGCTACGCGGTCGCACTGCAGACCTGGTCAAGATCGCGGGCAAGCGCGCATCGCTTGCCGCGCTCAACGCAGAGTTCGCTCGCGCTCCAGGGGTGATCGATTGCGTGTACCTGCCGCGCGAAGGCCGTCCGGGAGAGCCGCGCCTTTGCGCGTTCGCAGTCGCGCCGGGGCAAAGCGCCGCACGAATCCTCGAGTACCTGCGGACCCGGCTCGATCCGGTGTTTCTGCCCCGTCCGCTTGTGCTGGTAGATGCCTTGCCGCGCAATCGCGCGGGTAAGCTGACCCAGGAAAGCCTGCGCGAGCTCGCCGCGCGCCATGGCTTGGGTGCGGCAGGGCCGGAAGGCGCGCAGTGGCAGCGCGTATCGCCTTCGCATCCTGCGCTGCCGTTCCATTTTCCCGGAAATCCGATCGTGCCCGGCGTGTGGCTGCTCTCGCTGATCGAGGGAACGGTGCGCGAGCGCTTCGGGTCCCGCGTCGCGGTACGCGGCGTGCCGGAGGCGAGTTTCCGCGCAGTATTGCGACCCGATGAATCCTTTCGCATCGAGCTCGACCGCGTGGCGACGGATCGCGTCGCATTCGCGGTCGAATCCGAAGGCGCTCGAATCGCCGACGGCACCTTCATCGTGCAGGAGATCCCGTGAGCGCGGGGTGGCTGGAGCAGCGCGAGCGCGGCAACCTGGCCGCGATGCGCCTGATGACCTGGCTTACGCTCACCCTTGGATACCGCTTCGGGCGAGCGCTGCTGTATCCGATCTGCCTCTATTTCTGGTTGTTCTCTCCGAAGGCACGCCGCGCTTCGCGCGACTTCCTCGCTCGCGTGTACGGCCGCCCGGCCCGCACGCGCGAGGTCTTTAGCCACTTCCATGTTTTCGCGAGCACGCTGCATGACCGGATCGAAATCCTGGCGGGCAACGCGTCCGGATTCGAGGTCCGGCTGCATGGCAAAGAGGTGCTCGAGTCGCTGCGCAGGGACAGCCGGGGTTGCCTGCTGCTCGGCTCGCATCTTGGAAGCTTCGAGATCCTGCGAGTGATCGGCGAATCGAGGGGCCGCCTCGCCGTCAATCTGGTCATGCACGAGGACAACGCGCGCCAGACAAGCCGCTGGCTGCGCGGGCTCGCCCCCGGGCTCGCACAGCGCGTCATTGCGCCGGGTCAGCCCGAGACTTTGCTCAAGGTGCGCGAATGCCTGCAGCGCGGCGAGGTGGTAGCGATGCTGGGCGACCGGGTCTTCGGAGAGGAACGGACGGTGACGTGCGAATTTCTCGGCGCCAATGCGCGCTTTCCCGCCGGGCCGATGCTTGCCGCGGCGCTGCTGCAGGTTCCGGTCGTGACGTTTTTCTGCCTGCATCGGGGTGCGCGTAGCTACGACGCGCATTTCGAGCCGCTGGTCGATCGGATGGACGAAGACCGGGAGATGCGCGACGAGGCGGTCGCGAGTTGCGTCCGCCGGTATGCGGCGCGGCTGGAGGCGCACGCTCGCGCCGCACCCGAGAACTGGTTCAATTTCTACGACTTCTGGCGGCCCTGACATGCGATGGGTTCGCATCGCGCCAAGGCAACGTCTAATGACCCTTGGCGCTTCTCGAGCGCGCGGCATCCTTGGAGAATGACTGAATTGCCTCCAGGATGGACGAGTGCGGAAAGTTGCGGTGAAAAGTCATGCGATAGGCGTACTCACCAACGAACATGAGCACCAGCAGGGGAAAATTCAGGAGGCTGATAAACAGCGACCAGGCATTGAGGGACGCAAATTCGAAGAGCAATGCTGAAATGACGATCTGAGCCGCAAAAAACACACACCAGGCGAAGGTCACGCAGCGTGTGTACGCTTCCATTTCCGGCGGCAGCGGGCCATGCACCCGGCGTGCAAGCCGGGTGACGAGCGGTTCTTTCGCGCCCCACAGCGTATGACCGAAAAACCACAGCAGGAACAGATAAATCGCGGCATGCGGGATGCCATACGCCGCGGCGAGACCCAAACGGTGCTCACGCTCGAGCAGAAAGGTCGCCACGCCCGCCGCCAGCAGGAGTAAAAACCACAACGGCTTGTTTCGGGAACGCGTCATGACCCAACACGTCAGTGCGAGCAACGGCAGCAGCGTCAGCGCGAGGCGGATCGAGTCGGTTTGTTCTCCCATGACGGCCGAGTGGACCAGCCATTGATATCCAACGCACGCCGCCAGAATCAGCGCCGCCCATAACCAGCCGAACCGGCGCGCCATTCTGTCAGGGGCTCTTGAGCTCACGTCAGTGATCCAATTGTAACCATGGTGCCTCTCGCCCTGCCCATCGCGCAGCGTGTATATTCCCGTGAGTGGCAAAAGTGCTCGATGCTGCCGATCAAGTAATCGCAGCCCCATGTGATGTCCTGATCATTGGCGGCGGTCCGGGCGGGGCGACGATAGCGGCGCTCCTTGCGGAGCGCGGACGCGATGTCGTATTGGTCGAGAAAGCCAGACACCCGCGCTTTCACATCGGCGAGTCCCTGCTGCCACTCAACATGCCCCTGTTCGAAAAGCTGGGCGTGGCTGAAGAAGTCCATCGGATCGGGATGCCCAAGTACGGTGCCGAGTTCGTGTCGCAGTGGCACGACAAGCCGGTCCACGTCGATTTTGCAGACGCCTGGGACCCGTCCTTTCCTCTTACCTATCAGGTGCGCCGCTCGGAGTTCGATCAGATCCTGTTCCGCAACGCGGCCCGCAAAGGGGCGAAAACGATCGAAGGTTGCCGCGTCACCGGTGTCGATTTCCATCCTGACGGCGCCACAGTGACTGCACGGCTGGAAAACGGCCTGGAGCAACGATGGCAAACCCGGTTCGTGGCCGACGCTTCGGGCCGCGACACTTTTCTGGCCAACCGCCTCGGTATCAAGCAGCGCAACAGGAAACACAACAGCGCGGCACTGTTCGGCCACTTTTCCGGGGCCACGCGTCTGCCGGGAAAAATCGAAGGCAATATCAGCCTGTTCTGGTTCGAGCACGGCTGGTTCTGGTTCATTCCCCTGTCCGACGGCGCCACCAGCATCGGCGCCGTGTGTTCTCCCCAGTACATGAAGTCGCGTAAGACCGACCCGCAGCAGTTTCTGCTGCAGACCATTGCGCTGTGTCCCGCGCTGGCGGAGCGGCTGCGCGATGCCAGCCTGGTTTCCCCCGTCACCGCTACCGGCAACTATTCCTACACGGCCGAGCATTCGTCGGGCCGGAATTACCTCTTGCTGGGTGACGCGTTTGCTTTCGTCGATCCGGTCTTCTCAACCGGCGTCCTGCTCGCGATGCAAAGCGCGTTCGTCGGGGCCGACACGATCGAAACCTGCCTTGACTGCCCGCGCGAGGCGCGCAGTGCATTGAAGGCTTTCGATGCCAGCACGCGCCACGGGCTGCGGACGTTTTCCTGGTTCATCTACCGGGTGATGACGCCCGCTCTGCGACACCTGTTGATGAACCCGACGCAACGCTTCCGCATGCAGCCAGCCATCCTCTCGGTGCTCGCCGGCGATATTTTCCGCGGCACGCCCCTGGGTCTCAGGCTTTCGATATTCAAGACCCTTTACTATCTTGATGGCCTGTTCACTCCACGCAGAACCGTGATGGCATGGAAAAACCGCAAACAGGCCGTTCACGAGCCCGGGGCCGAAGCGACCAGAATCTAGAAACGTTACCGGTATGGCGCCACTGCCACGCGCAAATGGTTGCCCCCGACGTAGTCGAGGACGACGACCTCAGTCGCGCCGCGTCCCAGCGCGCTGAGCAAGGGCAGGCTGCGCGCCGCCGGAATGCCGGCTCTCACCATTTCCAGCCCCGCATCGCTCATGCAGGTCGGGCATGCCTCGTCCGCGACCAAAGTCACCTCCAGGGACGCGAAGGTGCGGCCGCCAGGTTGCGGGGCAAGCACCAGGGCCATGCCGAAGTTCGCGCCAACGGGGCGTAGCGCGCGCAGCGGCTCGGGATAGGGCTGATCGTAGGCGATCAGCGCGACGGCGATGCCATTCACCACGACCTGCGCAGCCGCTTCGAGCAGACCCGCTGCGAAGCTGGCATCGTAGCAACACAGGCTGGTCGACGGCTCCTGCGACCGCGCGGCAATGCTCCAGTAACCGGCGGCCGCGTTATGCACCGAGTTATGAAAGCGTGTCGGTGATATCTCCCGTTCCGCGGAGGCCAGGGTTTCGCAGATCTGGTGCAGGATCTCGGCGTCGCCGCTGGAAGACGTGAACACCGTCGCTGTGGCGGCGGCGTCACGCCCGGCGTTCGTGAACGCCTCGAAGCCGACAGCCAGCGCCAGCTTGACCGGAATGCCGGTGCGGCGGCGCTCGGCCGCAGGCAGCCGGTCGCTGGAGGTGAGGACCGCAGGCGTGGAGACATAGGCCTCGCCTCCCGACAGCACAGGACGGCTCGCCTGCCAACCGTTCAGCCCCGGCCCCAGCAGGCCGACTCCTTCGACAAAGATGCGCATCAGTCCGCCGCCGCGAGAATCAGGCTGCAATTGCTGCCGCCGAAGCCGAAGGAGTTGCTCAGCACCCGGTTCACGCGGGCGTCCCGGTTTGCGAGCAGGTGGTTGCATTTCAAAGCCGGGTCGATGTGTTGCGTGTGCATGTTTCCCGGCATCAGGTCATTGCGGATCGCGAGGATGGAGATGATGGCCTCGGTAATCCCGGCCGCGCCCAGCAGATGTCCGGTCCAGCCCTTGGTGGAACTGCACGGCGTTTCGCCACCGAACAGCTCGAACACCGCCTTGTCCTCGCTGGCATCATTGCTCTGCGTGGCGGTGCCGTGCAGGTTGATGTAGTCGATGTCCCTGGCGGCGAGGCCTGCGGCACCGAGTGCCCGCTGCATGGCAAGCCTTGCTCCGAGCCCCTCCGGATGCGGCGTGGACATATGGTAGGCATCGCAGCTTTCGCCGATGCCGAGCACCAAGGCGGCGGCTTGATCCGGTTTTGCCGATGCCTTCTCCAGCAGCGCGAAGCCCGCGCCCTCGCCGATGGAGATGCCGTCGCGGTCTACGTCGCTGGGACGGCACGGCGCGCGTGACACCAGCCCGAGGGAGCTGAAGCCATAGAGCGTCGTCAAGCAAAGCGTATCGACTCCGCCGACCACCGCGGCATCGCAGATGCCGGCTGCCATCATGCGCGCAGCGTTGCCAAAGACCTTGGCTGACGAGGAACACGCCGAAGAAACCACGACCGCCGGCCCCCTCAAGCCCAGGGT
>DASYPC010000065.1:0-5670 GCA_036007105.1 Burkholderiales bacterium
GCACCGTCTGCGCCGAGGGCCGCAAGCGCCGTCACGTCCGCCGGGTTCGAGTTGGCCACGAGATCGGCCAGCTGGCGGGCGAAGGTCAGGAACGCTTCGTTCTTGGCGACGAAGTCGGTCTCGCAGTTGAGCTCCACCAGCGCCCCGACCTTTGAGTCCTCGGCGAGCCATGCTCCGATCACGCCCTCGGCGGCGACGCGCCCGGCCGCCTTGCTCGCCTTCGCCCCACCCTTGATCCGCAGGATGTCTTCCGCCTTGTTGAGATCGCCGCCGGACTCCGTCAGGGCGCTCTTGCACTCCATCATTCCCGCCCCGGTCTTCTCGCGCAGCTCCTTGACCAGGTTGGCGCTGATCGCTGTCATCCGCCGTGGCTCTCCTCGTTCACCTCGACGAACTCGTCGCGAGAAGCGCTGACGATTTCCTCGACCGCCTGGTTGCGGCCCTCGAGCACTGCGTCGGCCATCCCGCGGGCGTAGAGACGGATCGCGCGGCTCGAGTCGTCATTGCCCGGAATCACGTAGTCGATGCCCTCGGGCGAATGGTTCGTGTCGACCACGCCGACCACGGGGATCGAGAGCTTGCGCGCTTCGGCAATCGCGCCCTTCTGGTAGCCGACGTCGATCACGAACATCGCGTCGGGAAGGCTCGAGAGGTCCTTGATCCCGCCGAGCGAGCGCTGCAGCTTCGCCAGCTCGCGCAGGATGCCGAGCCCTTCCTTCTTCGACATGCGCTCGAGCGAGCCGTCTTCCTGCATCTGCGCCATTTCCTTGAGCCGCTTGATCGACTGCTTGACGGTCTTGAAATTGGTGAGCATGCCGCCGAGCCAGCGGTAATCGACGAAGGGCATCGCGCAGCGCAACGCTTCCTCGTGGATGATCTCGCGCGCCTGGCGCTTGGTGCCGACGAACAGGATCGTGCCCTTGTTGGCAGCGAGCTTGCTCACGAACTTGACCGCGCCCTGGTAGAGCTCCAGGGTGCGTTCCAGGTTGATGATATGGATCTTGTTGCGATGGCCGAAGATATACGGTGCCATCTTCGGGTTCCAGTACCGCGTCTGGTGGCCGAAATGCACCCCGGCCTCCAGCATTTGACGCATCGTCACCGACATCTTCTGCTCCTTCACGCAGGGTTGATCACTGCCGCGCCGGCCTACCGATCAATCCCCGCGTTGCGGGGACACCCTTGCCTGCCGGGCGGGAATTTGGCTTCAGGAAAGTTAGAAACCAGCCCGAAATTCTAGCATAATCAGGCATGAAGCCTCAACGCGACCCGTCTTCCCCGTTGCCGCAGCGGGATGATTCTCGTAGTCTGCGCGACTTTCCATCGCCCATGGCCGTTACCCTCAAGTCGAGTGAAGACATCGCGCGCATGCGCGTGGCCGGGCGCCTCGCCGGAGAGGTGCTCGACTATGTCTCCGCTCATGTGCGCCCCGGGATCACCACGGGCGAGCTCAACGATTTGTGCCATACGTACATGGTCGAAACGCAGCGCAGCACGCCTGCGCCGCTCAACTATGCGCCGCCCGGGTACAAACCGTTCCCCAAGTCGATCTGTACTTCGGTGAATCACCAGGTCTGTCACGGCATCCCCGGCGATCGCGTCCTTAAGCCGGGTGACATCCTGAATATCGACGTGACTGTCATCAAGGATGGATTCCACGGCGATTCCAGCCGCATGTTCTATGTCGGCCAGCCGAGCATCCAGGCGCGGCGGCTGGTGGACGTCACTTACGAATGCATGTGGCGCGGCATCGCGCAGGCGCGGCCCGGCGCGCGGCTGGGTGACATCGGCGCAGCGATCCAGGCGCACGCCGAGCAGCACGGGTTCTCGATCGTGCGCGAGTTTTGCGGCCACGGCATCGGGCGCAAGTTCCACGAGGAGCCGCAGGTCCTTCACTACGGGCGCGCCGGCACCGGGCTGCAGCTCGAGCCGGGCATGACGTTCACCATCGAGCCGATGATCAATGCAGGCAAGCCTGCCATCCGCGAGCTCGCCGACGGATGGACCATCGTGACCAAGGACCACAGCCTCTCGGCGCAATGGGAGCACACGATCCTCGTCACCGAAAAGGGCAACGAGGTTCTCACGCTCTCGGCCGGTGCGCCGCCGCCCGTAGCCGCGTAGTGCTGACGCTCGCCCAGGACGAGCTGCCGTTCGTTTCCGAGGAGCGCTGGCGCGCGCTGCTGCGCGACGGCCGCAGCGCGTTGCGCGAACGGTTCCTCGCCGGCGGCGTATCGCCCGGCACGCTGCTGCGTGAGCACGCGCGCCTGATCGACCGCACGCTGAAGGAGATCTGGCGCTCGGCCGCGCCGTCGGTCGAAGCGGCGCTCGTCGCGACCGGCGGCTACGGGCGCGGCGAGCTCTTCCCGTCGTCGGACATCGACGTGCTGGTTCTGCTCGCGCACGATCCGTCGCCGCAGGACGCGGCGCGCATCGAACGGCTCGTGGGCGTGCTGTGGGACATCGGCCTCGAAGCCGGCCACAGCGTGCGCACCGTCGAGACCTGCGTCGAGTCGGCGGCGGCCGACATCACGGTCGAGACGACGCTGCTCGAAGCGCGCTACCTCGCGGGCAGCAAGGCGCTCTTCGAGCGGCTGGCCGAGGCGATGCGCGAGACGCTCGAGCCGGCCGCGTTCTTCAAGGCGAAGCGCCTCGAGCAGGAGCAGCGCCACGCCAAGCACCAGGACACGCCCTACTCGCTCGAGCCGAACCTCAAGGAAGCGCCGGGCGGCATGCGCGACCTGCAGGTCATCCGCTGGATCGCGCGCGCGCTCGGCATCGGCTGGCGCTGGTCCGATCTCGAGAGCAAGGGACTCATCGTGCGCGACGAAGCGCGCGCGCTCGCGCGGCACGAAGCGGTGCTGCAGGACCTGCGCATCCGCCTGCACTACCTCGCCGGGCGGCGCGAGGATCGCCTTGCGTTCGATCACCAGAATGCGCTCGCCGAGCAATGCGGGCTGCGCGACAGCGAGGAGCGACGCGCCGGCGAACGGCTGATGCAGCGCTACTACCGCACCGCAAAGGCCATTACCCAGCTCAACACGATCCTGCTGCAGAACTTCGAGACGCTGCTCGCTCCCGGCCCGGGCGCGCCGCCGCGCGCGTTGAACGAGCGCTTCCAGGCGCGTGGCGAGCTGCTCGAGGTCACAGACGAGTCCTTGTTCGACCGGGATCCGCGAGCGATCCTGGAAAGCTTCCTGCTGATGATGCAGCACCGGGAGCTGCGCGGCATGACCGCGGCGACGCTGCGCGCGCTGTGGCGCAAGCGCGGCCGCGTCGATGCGCGCGTCCGGCGCGACCCGGTCGCGCAGCGATTGTTTCTCGCCATCCTGCAGCAGCAGCGCGGCATCGTGCACGAGACGCGGCGCATGAACCAGTACGACGTGCTGGGACGCTACCTGCCGGAGTTCGGCCGGATCGTAGGCCAGATGCAGCACGACCTGTTCCACGTCTACACCGTGGATCAGCACATCCTGATGGTGCTGCGCAATCTGCGCCGCTTCACCATGCCGGAGCTGGCGCACGAATTCCCGCTGTGCAGCCAGCTGATGAGCGGATTCGAGCGCCGATGGCTGCTCTACATCGCTGCGCTCTACCACGACATCGCCAAGGGCCGGGGCGGAGATCACTCCGAGCTCGGGATGCGCGATGCCCGTCGATTCTGCAGACGCCACGGATTGCCGCGCGAAGACGAGGAGCTCGTGACTTTTCTCGTCGAGCACCATCTGACGCTGTCGCGCGTCGCGCAGAAGGAGGACGTGTACGAACCTGCGGTCGTGCAGTCGTTTGCCGAGCGCGTCGGCACCGAGCGCCGCCTGACCGCGCTCTACCTGCTGACGGTCGCCGACATCCGCGGCACGAGTCCCAAAGTCTGGAACGCGTGGAAGGCGAAGCTGCTGGAAGACCTGTATCGCGCCACGCGCCGCGTGCTCGCGGGGGAAGCGCCGCTTCCCGAATCCGCGGTCGCCGAGCACCAGGCCGAGGCCGCGCGGCTGTTGCGCCTGTATGCGCTTTCCGAGCACGTGCAGGACCGGTTCTGGGCGCAACTGGACACCACCTACTTTCTGCGCCACGACCCGCAGGAGATCGCGTGGCAGACGCGTAACCTGTACTACCGCCTCGATACGACCAAGCCGGTGGTCAAGGCGCGTCTTGCGCCGATCGGCGAGGGACTGCAGGTGCTCATCTATACGCCCGACCGGGAGGGCCTGTTCGCGCGGATTTGCGGCTATTTCGGGCGTTCCGGCTTCAACATCGTGGAAGCCAAAATCCACACGACGCGCAGCCGCTACGCGCTCGATACGTTCCTGGTGATGGGGCACGGCGGCGGCGTGCACTATCGCGACCTGATCACGCTGATCGAGCTCGGCCTGACCGAGGAGCTGGAATCGCTTCCGCCGCTCGCCGCGCCGCGCACCACGCGGATTTCCCGCCGCGTGCGGTACTACCCGATCTCGCCCGTGGTCGACATCCGTCCCGACGAGCGCGGCGCCTATCACGTGCTCTCGATCGTCGGTGCCGATCGCGCCGGCCTGCTCTACGCAATGGCGCGCGTGCTGGCGGACCATCGCATCAACCTGCACTCTGCGCGCATCAATACGTTGGGCGATCGTGCCGAGGACGTCTTCCTGATCTCCGGCGAGCCGCTTGCCGACCCGAAGGCTGTGCTGCGGATCGAGCAGGAGCTGCTCGAGGTGCTGCAGGTCTGAGCGGGGCTATTCTTCCGGCGGAAGGTCCGCGCCGGGAAACAGCGCGTCGATGAAGCCGAAGCGGGTGAGGTCGACGATCCGCCGCGGGTACAGAATTCCGTCTAGGTGGTCGCACTCGTGCTGCACGACGCGCGCGTGAAAGCCCTCGACCGTGCGCTCGAACGGCCGGCCGCGCTCGTCGAATCCGGCGTAGCGGATACTCCGGTGGCGCGGCACCCAGCCGCGCATTCCCGGGACGGACAAGCAGCCCTCCCAGTCCTCCTCCATTTCCCCGCCGAGCGGCTCCAGCACGGGATTGATCAGCACCGTGTCCGGGACTTCCTCCACCTGCGGATAGCGCGGGTTCGCGTGCACGCCGAAAATCACCACTCGCAGGCCGACGCCGATCTGCGGGGCGGCAAGTCCTGCGCCGTTCTGCTGCGCCATCGTGTCGCGCAGGTCGGCGATGAGCGCGTGCAGCTCCGGGCTATCGAAGCGCTCAACCGGGCGCGAACGCTCGAGCAACCGCGGATCACCCATCCTGAGCACGTCGCGAATCATTGCGTCACCAGGGTTTCGATGAGGGTTCTCACGCGCCGCATGGTCTGCCTGAGCACAACCTCGATCTGTTCGAGGGAAATCGCGCGGCTGCTTTCCGCGCGACCCGCAGCCGGATTGACGATGACTGCGATCGCAGCGTACTCGAGCCCGAGCTCGCGCGCCAGGCCCGCCTCGGGCATCCCGGTCATGCCGACCACGTCTGCGCCGTCGCGCTCGAGTCGGTCGATCTCGGCTGCGGACTCGAGCCGCGGCCCCTGCGTCGCGGCGTAGACCCCGCCGTCGACGATCGGCTCGTCGCAGGCCGCGGCAGCCGCCGCAATCCGCTTGCGCAAGGCCATGGAATACGGCTCGGTGAAATCGACATGCGTCACCTTCGCGCCCTTTCCTTCGAAGTAGGTCGACCGGCGGCCCCAGGTGTAAT
>DASYPC010000066.1:0-1782 GCA_036007105.1 Burkholderiales bacterium
GCTGCGGCCGGACCACGCACGAAAGCCGCGGGCTGCTGCCGGAGGGAGTTTGAGCGCGGCCCGGCGTTGCGCCGGCCAGAAGAGCCACGCCCGATGCGCCGATCAGCGTAAGCGCCTCGCGTCGGGTAAGCAGCCGCCCGAGAGGGATATCGTCGTCAGCGCGGGTCGATGGCATGGGACGAGTGAACCATAAAGAAGGGTACGACATCATCCGCGGGAGCCGGTTCCGGCGCAACCCAAGCCAAATAATGGCAAAATCGCAGCCGTGGCCTCGCAAGACATCACGCTGCAACTCGCAAGCCGCAGCAACGCGGAAGCGATCGCTTCGATGTCGCGTGATCTGATCGAGTCCGGCCTCGGCTGGCAATATCGGGCAGAGCGCATCCGCGGGCTCATGAACGACCCCGAAACCGCGGCCCTCGTCGCTCCCGACGGCGATCGAGTCATCGGTTTCGCCATCATGAGCTTTAGCGACGAGCGCGCGCATCTCGTGCTCATGGCGGTGCGCCCGGCTGCCCAGCGGCGCGGCATCGCGCGGCGAATGACGCGCTGGCTCGTTGAATCGGCGGCCACGGCAGGAATCGCGTCGATCCATCTCGAGCTGCGTGCCAAGAACGAAGGAGCGTACGCGTTCTACCGCGCGATGGGCTTCGTGGAAACGCTGCGCCTACCCGGCTACTATCTCGGCCGCGAGACAGCGATCCGCATGATGCGCATGTTGCGCGCGCCCAACGTGGCGGTGCCAACCTGGCGCCCGCCGAATCGGAGTTCGTAGGGCCGAATTCATTCGGCCTGCGTTCACGCGCAGCGCCGCGTGCGAATAAAATTCGCACCTACGAAAACCCGGCGATGATTCGCGCGGTTCGTAGCCCGGGATGAGCCGAAGTCGAATCCCGGGAGCAACGCTGCACCGAAGCGCCGCCCCGGGTATCGCACTGCGCGCTCACCCCGGGCTACAGCGCCTCCGCGTACTTCACCATTCGCCTTCGCATCTCCGGATCCGGCAGGCGGCCGTAGAGCGCGCCCATGTTCTCGGCCATGTGCGCGGTCTGCCGCGTCGCGGGAATCGCGCAGGTCACGGCGGGGTGCGACACCACGAATTTGAGGAAGAGCTGCGCCCAGTTCTCGCAATCGATCTCGCGCGCCCACGGCGGCAGCGGCTTGCCGCGCACGACCGGAAACAGGCGCCCGCCGTCAAAGGGCCGGTTGATCACGACCGCGATTCCGCGCTCGGCGGCGAGCGGCAGCAGCCGCTCTTCGACGCGCCGGTCGGCGAAGTTGTACGTGAACTGCACGAAATCGAAGCGCTCGCGCTTGAGCGCCTGCTCCATCTCGGCGTGTTTCGCACCTTCCGAAGTCGTGATGCCGATGTAGCGCACGCGGCCCGCGGCCTTCAGCCCCTTCAACGTCGGAAGATGCGTTTCCCAGTCGAGCACGTTGTGGATGTGCACCAGGTCGAGCTGCGGCACGCCCCAGAGCCGCAGCGAGCGCTCGAATTGCATCTGTCCGAGCGCCTTGCCGACGGTCCAGATCTTGGTCGCGGAAAAGAACCGCGGATGCGACGTCTGCTTGAGCATCTCGCCGATGATCGTTTCCGAATAGCCGTACATCGGCGAGGAATCGATCATCGCTCCGCCGCGCTCGAAGAACGTGCGCAGGACCGGCACGAGCGACGCCGCGGCCGTCGTGTCGGGCGGAACGTTGAACGTGATCCAGCTCCCGACGCCGATCGCGGGCAGCGCCTCGCCGGTCGCGGGAATGGGACGCATGATCGGAGCGCCT
>DASYPC010000067.1:0-16546 GCA_036007105.1 Burkholderiales bacterium
GAGCTCGTGATCGCCTTCTTGATCGAGCGCAGCGAGCCCGAGCTTTTGTGCGAGCGCGCTGCGCATCGCGTCCTCATACGTTTGCGCGTAGAGGCCGAGCCCTTCCTCGAGGTGCTCCTTGTCCTGGAGCGGCAGCAGCGCTTCGGCAAGGCGCGCCAGGTTCCACAGCGCGATCTCGGGCTGGTTGCCGTAGCAGTAGCGGCGCGTCTCGGCGTCGGTCGTGTTGGGCGTCCACGAGGGGTCGTAGCCTTCGAGCCAGCCGTACGGGCCGTAGTCGATCGTCACGCCGAGGATCGACATGTTGTCGGTGTTCATCACGCCGTGCACGAAGCCGAGGCGCATCCAGTCGGCGACGAGCAGCGCGGTGCGCCGGCACAGCACGTGGAACCAGTCTTTCTCGTGGTCGGGGTAGTAGTTGCGCACGACGTAGCCCGCGAGGCGTTGCAGCGGTTCGGTTTCGCCGGTCGCGACGTGGATCTGAAAATTGCCGAAGCGCACGAACGAAGGTGCGACGCGGCATACCACGGCGCCGGGCTCGTCCTGGGGATTGCCGTCGTAGAACATGTCGCGTGTCACCGGCTCGCCGGTGGCGACAAGGCTGAGCGCACGCGTCGTCGGGACGCCGAGGAAGTGCATCGCCTCGCTGCACAGGAACTCGCGCAGCGACGAGCGCAGCACCGCGCGGCCGTCCGCGGTGCGCGCGTACGGGGTCTTGCCCGCACCCTTCAGCTGCAACTCCTGCCGCGAGCCGTCGCGCGCGAGCACTTCGCCGAGCGTGATCGCGCGGCCGTCGCCGAGTTGTCCCGCCCACACGCCGAACTGGTGACCACCGTAGCGCGCTGCATACGGCTGCATGCCCGGAAGGACCTTGTTGCCCGCGAGAATTTCCACCGTCGCCGGCGAAGGGCGGCCGATCCGCAGGTATTCGCCGAGCGCATCCGACCACGCAAGCAGCCGCGGCGCCGCGACCGGCGTCGGCTCGACTCGGGTGTAGCTCGCGTTGCGCACCTGGCGCGGCACGTTGAGCGGCACCGGGTCGGCCGGCAGCTCGCGTACGAAGTTGCTTTCGAACGGCAGGTCGGCGAGATCCATCAGGAAAAAATGGGGACGTACCCCATTTCTCAACCCACGCCTTCGACGATGCGGAAGTCGCGCTTGACCCCGTCGCCGAGCACGCGCAGCGCTTCCTGGTAGCCGGGGCCGTCGTGCGCCGCGTTGGCGGCCGCGAGGCTTTCGAACTCGACGATCACCGTGCGCTGAACGAGTCCCTGCTCATAGGCTTTCGCCGCCGTGCCGCGCACGACGAAGCGGCCGCCCGCAGCGACGATCGCCGGCGCCGCGAGCTTCGCGTACGCGGCGAGTTTTTCCGGATTGTCGATCGACTGGTAGCACGAAACCCAGTAGCCCTTTGCCATGACGTGTTTCTCCTAGAAACAGGAAACAGAAAGAAATGGGGTACGTCCCTATTTTTCCGTGACCATGCGCAGCAGCTCGTCCATCGTCTGGTCGGCCCAGAATTCCGGGTCTTCCTCGATGAGCGCCTCGCCCGCCGCGACGATTTCCATGGCCAGGCCGCGGCGGCCGCACCAGCCGCGCCAGAATTCCTTCACTTCTTCAGAGGTCATTCGCATAGTGAAAAACGGGGGTGAACCGCTATTTTCCTACTATAGTTACAAGATGAGGAGAACGTCATGCCCGTAGATACTTTCGTCGAGAACACATGGTACGTGGCCGGCCGGTCCGACGAGTTCCCGGTCGATGAGCCCAAGGGTCGGCAGATCGCCGGCCGCCCGGTCCTCGTCTGGCGCGCCCGCGACGGCAAGGTTGGGGCATTCGACGACCGCTGCGTGCACAAGCGCATGCCACTGTCGGAAGGCCGGGTGCTCGCCGACGGGCTGCTCGAGTGCGCCTATCACGGCTTTTGCTACGACGCGGCGGGAAAATGCCAGCGCATCCCGTCGCAGCTCGACCGGCCGATCCCGACGCGCGCGCAACTGAAGCCGTTTCCGCTGGTCGAGCAGGATGGCCTGGTGTGGGTCTGGCCGGGCGACCCTGCGAAGATCGGTGGCGTCCAGGCGCCGCGAACGCCCGAGATCGCCGGCGAAGACTGGGAAACGCACATGTTCGAGCCGCGGCTGGTCCCGGCGAACTACATGCTGCTGATCGAAAACCTGATGGATATCACGCACTTCTACCCGCTCCACGACGGCAACATCGGCGACATCGAGCAAAGCAAGATCCCGTTCGAGGTGCAGGAAGAGACGCTGTGGGGCACGCCGACGGTGAAGACGGTCCGCCGCGTGCGGGGCTACAAGCAGCCGCCGTTCATGTTCGACTGGTGGGGCGTACCGGTGGTCGATCGCTGGCACACGCACCACATGGTCGCCCCCGGCCTGACCCGCGTCGAGCTGCGTTGCGCGCCGCCGGGAAAGCTCGGCCAGGCCGAGCACGAATTCGGCTACGTGATCCATCACTCGCACACCCCGATCGGCCCGGCGAGCCACGTCTGGCGGCTGTGGGTCAGCACGAAAAAGGGCAGGCCGTCGGCATCGGATCCGTCGCGCACCTGCACGCAGCGCATCGCCGAGACGTTCCCCGCAGTCATGGAAGAGGACCTTTGGGCGCTCGAGCGCCAGCAGCGCATGTTCGAATACCCCGACGACGACTACAGCGAGGTGTTCCTGCGCTCGGACCAGGCGCTGCTGAAGGCGCGCAGGATCCTCGCCGAGCTCGAGCAGGGGAATCGCGGCAAGAAAGCGCCGCTGGCGCGGCAAGTCGCCTGAGCCCGTCGCGCCTCGCGCGACGCCGTTTGCGTCATCAAGGGGGAGGGACCCGGTCGACATGCTGACCGCGACGCAAGTCGTGAAGTCGTTCGGCGGCTTTCAGGCGCTCGCGAAGTGCTCGGTCGCGATCGAGCAGGGCACGGTCACGGGAATTATCGGCCCAAACGGCGCAGGCAAATCGACGCTCTTCAACGTGCTGGCCGGCCTGCTCGAGCCGGACGCGGGCGGTGTCGCGATGAAGGGCCGCAGCCTCCTCGGCCTGCGCCCCGACCAGCGCGCGCAGACCGGGCTGGTGCGCACCTTCCAGATCTCGCGCGAGCTGCGCGGGCTCACCGTGCTCGAGAACGTGCTGCTCGCGAGCCCGCGCCAAAGCGGCGACGTCGCGTGGCGCTGCTTCGCGACGCCGCGGCGCGTGCGGGACGAGGAAGCGGCCGCGATCCGGCGCGCGCGTGAGCTGCTCGAGCAGGTGGATCTATGGAAACTCGCCAACGAGCCTGCGGGAAATCTGTCGGGCGGGCAGAAAAAGCTGCTCGAAATCTCGCGCGCGCTGATGCAGCAGCCCGAGATCATCCTGCTCGATGAGCCCGCCGCGGGCGTGAGCCCGGTGATGATCCAGGTGCTCGGCGAGACGATCCTGCGGCTGCGCGCGCAAGGGATCACGTTCGCGATCATCGAGCACGACATGGACGTGATCGCGCGGCTGTGCGATCCGATTTATGTGCTTGCCGAAGGGCGCACGCTGACGCGCGGCACGTTCCGCGAAGTCGTGGCCAACCAGGAAGTGATGCACGCCTACCTCGGCAGGGTCGCGTGAGCGCCGTCCTTTCGGCGAGCGGACTGCACGCCGGGTACGGCGCCGGCGACATCCTCAAGGGAATCGACGTCGCGCTCGAGGAGGGACGCATCCTTACGCTGATCGGGCCGAACGGCTCCGGGAAATCGACGCTGGTGAAGACGATGGCGGGGCTGCTCGCGGCGCGCCAGGGCGAAATCCGGTTCGCCGGGGAATGCGTCAACGACTGGTCGCCGCCGCGGCGCGTGCAGCACGGCCTCGCCTACGTGCCGCAGGAATACAACGTGTTTCGCAATCTCACCGTGCTGGAAAACCTGCGCATCTCGCACGAGTTCATGGGCGGCGGCAAGGGCGAGCCGCTGTCTCCGGAGCTCGCGGCGCTGTTCCCGGGGCTGCCGCCCCGCTACCGCGCGCTTGCCGGCAACCTGAGCGGCGGCGAGCGGCAGATGCTCGCGCTGGCGTGCGCGCTCACGGTCCGCCCGAGGGTGCTGATGCTGGACGAGATCTCGGCGGGGCTCTCGCCGCTGCTGAGCAACGCGATCTTCAAGACCGTGAAGAGCATCAACGCGCGCGGCGTCAGCGTGCTGATGGTCGAGCAGAACGCGATCGAGGCGCTCGGCATCTCGGACACGTGCGTGGTGCTGGCGGGCGGGCGCGTGCGTTTTTCCGCGCCGGCGAGCGAAGTGCTCGGCATGAAAGATCTGCAAAGCCTGTACCTGGGCGATGCGCGCGAGGCGGCCGCCTGATGCTGCAGACCGCGTTCAACGGGCTGATCTCCGGCGTGATCATGACGCTGCCCGCGCTCGCGGTGACGCTGCTGTTCGGCGTGCTCAAATTCCCGAACTTCGCGGTCGGCGCGATGATGACCGTGGCGGCGTACCTGGCGTTCGCCCTGAATGCGCAGCTCGGCTGGTCGCTCGCGGCGGCCACCGCGCTGGTCGCGGTCGGCTTCGGGGGCGTGTGCATCCTGATCGACCAGCTGACGTTCAAGCCGCTGCGCGGCCGCGGCGCGATCACGCTGATGGTTGCCTCGCTCGGCCTCGGTTTCATCCTCGAGAACCTGGCGAGGTTCGGGTATGGCAATACCGCGCGCAGCTTCGCGATCGAGCTTGCGCGGCCGTTCCGCTTCTTCGACGTGCGCATGAACCAGGAGCAGATGATCACGTTCGCGATCTCTACGGCGGCGATGATCGCGATGTGGCTGCTGCTGACGCGCTCGCCGGTCGGGCGCGCGATGCGCGCCGTCGCGGACAATCCGCAGCTCGCCCTCGTTCGCGGCATCGACGCCGAGCGCATCATCCGCTGGACGTGGTTCGTCACCGGCATGCTGCTCGCGGTCGGCGGTGTGCTGATCGGCATGGATCGCGCGCTCGAGCCGCCGATGGGCTCGAACTACCTGGTCAGCGTATTCGGCGCGGCGATCCTGGGCGGGCTGGGGAGTCCGCTGGGCGCGTTCGCAGGGGCGCTCCTGATCGGCGTCGCGAGCGAGCTCTCGACGCTGGTCATGCCGCCGAACTACCGCATCGGCATCCCGCTCGCCGCGATCGCGCTGGTGCTGGTGTTCCGGCCGCAGGGCCTGTTCGGGCAACCGTACATCCGGAAGTAAAAATACGGACGGTCTCCATTTCCTAAGCGCATGATTTCATTTCTCGTCCTGCTGGGCATCGTGGTCTGCTTCTCGGCGATCCTGGCGCTCGCGCTGAACTTCCAGTGGGGGCTCGGCGGCATGGTGAATTTCGGCCTGGCCGGCTTCTACACGCTCGGCGCGTACACGTGCGCGCTGCTGATCCTCAAGGGCGGCGCGAATACGTTCGTTGCGATGCTCGGCGCGATGGCGACCGTGGCCGCGGCCTGCGCGCTGACCGCGCTCGTGACGCTGCGCGTGACGGAAGAAGACTACTTCGCGATCGTCACGCTCGGCGTCGGCGAGATGCTGCGCCTGGTCGCGCTCAACGAAGACTGGCTGACGAAGGGTGCGCTCGGGCTCAGCGGAATTCCCCGCCCGCTCGGCGACGTGATTCCGTCGGAGATCTACGTGTATTTTCTGCTGGCGCTGTCGATCGCGCTGCTCCTCGGCACGCTATGGGTGCTGAACGTGCTGGCGCGCTCGCCGTTTGGCCGCATCGTGCGCGCGCTGCGCGAGGACGATGTCGTCGCGGCGACGCTCGGCAAGAACGTGCTTTGGGCGCGGGTGCGCGTGTTCGCGATCGGCGGCGCGTTCATCGGCCTGGCCGGTGCGCTGCACGCGTTCTACTACCAGTACATCGACCCGACGCAGTTCACCAACATCGTCATCGCCTACGCGTTCATGGCGGTGATCGCCGGGGGGCGCGGCGCGCATGCCGGGGCCATCTGGGGCGCCGCGGCCGTGATGGTGCTGCTCGAAGGGTCGCGCTTCCTCAAGGACGTGATCCCGTGGCTCGATTCCGACCGGCTGGCCGCGATCCGGATCATCATCATCGGCGTCGGCCTGATCCTGCTGCTGGTCTTTCGGCCGCAGGGTTTCCTGCGCGAGCACCGATTGCAGGTCGATCTGGTCACTGCAACAATGCGAAACCGCTAAGGAGGAGGGCACCATGAGCCGCATCACCCGACGAACAATGCTGAAGTCCGCCGCAGCGCTCGGCGCGCCGCTGGCGTTTCCGTATCTCAATCTCGCGCACGCGCAGGGAGCACCGATCCCGATCGGCGTCGGGGTGCCGCTCACCGGCAACGCCGGCGCGTACGGCCCCGACATGGCCGAAGCCGCGAAGCGCACCGCGGCGAAGATCAACGCTGCCGGCGGCGTGCTCGGGCGCAAGCTCGAGCTGTTCATCGAGGATTCGGAATCGAGTGCGGCGGTCGCCGCGAACCTGACGCAAAAGTTCATCAACGTCCACAAGGCCCAGTCGTGCGTCGGCTACTGGGGAACGCCCGAAGGGATGTCGTCGCGCCCGATCGCCGTGCAGAACAAGGTCGTGCTGATGGTCTCGAGCGCGGCGAACGCGATCACCGAGGGCGACACGCAGGGCTATGTATGGCGCTTCCAGATGAAGGCCACCGACTGGGGCATCGTCATCAGCCGCGCCGCGATCAAGCTCGGCTTCAAGAGTGTCGGCGTGCTGGGCCTGCAGAACGCGTTCGTGCTGCCGATCATGAAGGTGTTCGAGGAGCGGATGAAGGAAGCCGGGCGCCAGGTCGTCGATTCGCTGATCTACAACCCGGAGCAGCCGTCGTACCGCGCGGAAGTCGAGCGGATCTTCGGCAAGAAGCCGGAAGCGGTGTATTGCTTCGGCCTGCTGCCTGATTTCGTCTCGATCATCAAGGAGGTCTACCGCGGCGGATTCGAGAGCAAGGTGGTCGCGCTTTCGATCATGGCCGATGCGGAAGGGAAATTCGTGCAGGCGGTCGGCAATCAGGTAGCGGAAGGAATCCGCCACTTCCAGCCGATGCCCGACGTCGCCGCACCGGGCTACAAGAAGTTCGTCCAGCTGATGGGCGCGCCGGCCGACCGCGTGTTCCTGTTTCCGCCGAACACGCACGACCAGATCTCGATCACTGCGCTCGCGATGGAGCGCGCGAAGAGCCCGATGGCGGTGGACTGGTCGAAGCAGATCATCACCGTCGGCAACGGCCCCGGGCAGGAAGTCGACGACGTCGTCGATGCGCTGAAGCTGGTGCGCGAGGGCAAGCCGATCAACTTCCAGGGCGCCGGCTCGACGTGCGACTTCACGCCGAACGGCGATCAGCTCGGCCGCGGCATGGGTCACTGGATCATCAAGGGCGGCAAGAGCGTGTTCGTCGAATATCAGAAGCCCTGATGGACGGCGCGGGACCGCTCGCGGGCCTCAAGGTGCTCGAGTTCGGCCAGATCGCCGCAGGACCGTTCGCGGGCTCGCTGCTCGCGGATCTCGGCGCCGATGTCGTCAAGATCGAGCGGCCCGACGGCGGCGACGACATGCGGCGCTGGCCGCCGTTGAGCGAGGGCGAGCGCGGGCCCGGCTACAGCGAGAACTTCGCGTCGATCAATCGCAACAAGCGCAGCATCACGGTCGACCTGAAGGACGCGGCGCAGGTCGAGCGGCTGAAAGCGCTGTGCGGCAAGGCCGACGTCTTGATCGAAAATTACCGTCCGGGCGTGCTCGAGCGCCTCGGCCTCGGGTACGAGGCGCTGCGCAAGGCGTCACCGCGGATCGTCTATTGCTCGATCAGCGGGTTCGGCCATACGGGTCCTTACGCGACGCGCGGCGCGTTCGATGCGACGATGCAAGGCATCAGCGGGGTCATGAGCGTAACCGGCGAGCCCGACGGCCCGCCGGTCAAGTGCGGCGTGCCGCTCGGCGATTTCGGCGCGGGCCTGTACGCCGCGTTCTGCATCGCGTCGGCGATCCTGCGCGCGCGCGAAACGGGCGAGGGCGCGTTCATCGACTGCTCGATGCTCGGCGGATTGCTGGCGATGGCGGCGTTGCAGACGAGTGAATACTTCGGCACCGGGAAGGCGCCGAAGCGGCTCGGCTCCGCGCATCCGCGCGCGGCGCCGTACCAGGGATTCCAGGCGAGCGACGCGCCGTTCATGATCGCTGCCGGCAACGACAAGCTGTGGCTCTCCGTGTGCGACGTCGTAGGCCTTGCGGAACTGAAGGCGGACGCGAGATTCCAGACGAGCGCGCTGCGGGCGGCGAACCAGAAAGCGCTCGAAGCGATCCTGCAGCGCGAGTTCTCGAAGCGCCCGAAGGCTGAGTGGCTGGCAGAGTTCGACAACCAAGGCGTGCCGTGCGCGCCGATCAACGACTACGCCGAAGTGCTCGGCGACGCGCACGTGCGCGAGACGCGCCTCGTTCGCGAAATGACGCTGCCGAACGGCCGCAAGACCCGCACGATCGCGTTTCCGATGACGATCAGCGGCAGCGAATTCAGCGTCTACCGCAATCCACCGCTGCTGGGCGAGCACAACGAAGAAGTGTTCGATCAATGGCTTAAGAAATAGGGACGTACCCCTTTTTCGCGATGGCAAAAAGCATTGAGATCGACCGCGCCAAGCGCCTGCGCGACGAGCCGCACAAGGGCCACAACCGCTGGCATCCGGACATTGCGCCCGTCATCGAGGCCGAGCCGGGCGAGGAGGTGACGCTCGAGACGCGGGACGCGAACGATCTGCAGATCGGGCCGGCGACGACGGCCAGGGACCTCGAGAAGCTGGAGCGCACGGTGGCGCATCCGCTCACCGGGCCGGTCTACGTGAAGGGGACGAAGCCAGGGGACCTGCTCGAGATCGAATACCTGGACATCGTGCCCGAGCGATACGGCTGGACGCGCTTCGCGCCGGGCGGCGGATTCCTGCCGGACCTGTTCGACCATCATTTCGTGGTGCACTGGGATATCACGCCCGAGTTCGCGACCTCGCCGCAGTTGCCCGGAGTGCGCGTTCCGAACGGCGCGTTCATGGGGACGGCGGGCGTGGCGCCGTCGCACGAGCAGTTGCACCGCTGGTCGGCGCGCGAAGCGGAGCTGAAGGCGCGTGGCGGGCGGGTATGGCCGCCGGACGCGGCGGGGGCTGTGCCGGCGCACGGCAAGCCGGCGACCGAGGGCCTGCGCACGATTCCGCCGCGCGAGAACTGCGGCAACGCGGACGTGAAGCAGCTGACGAAGGGGTCGAAGCTCTTCGTGCCGGTGGCCGTCGATGGCGCGCTCTACTCGGTGGGCGACGGGCACTACGCGCAGGGCGACTCGGAGTGCTGCGGCACCGCGATCGAGATGGGCGCGACCGCGGTCGTGCGCTTCCGCATCCACCGCGGCGAGGCGGCGCGGCGCAGGATCGTGTGGCCCCGCTTCGCGCATCCGGGTTTTTTCCAGGCGCCGGAGCACGCGATGCCGCGTAATTTCATCGCCACGATGGGCATGCCGATCACGGACGACGGACGCAATCAGAACTGCGACATCACGCTCGCGGCGCGCAACGCCGTGATCAACATGATCGATCTGCTCGGCGAGCGCGGCTGGACGCGCGAGCAGGCCTACGTGCTGTGCAGCGTGGCGGTGGACCTGCGCGTGAGCAATGTCGTCGACGTGCCCAACGTGACCGTCTCGGCGCTGCTGCCGGAGGACATCTTCACCGCCTGACGCTCAGCCTCCGACTCTGACACTCGGCGAGTGGCTCTACGCGAAATGGCAGGCGAGCTGCACGCCAGGCCGCACTTGGCGCAGCAGCGGCGCTTCCTTGCGGCAGCGCTCGCGCTGTTGCGGGCAGCGGCCGAAGAACCGGCAGACGTTCGGGTCCGGATTGATCGGGCTGCGCGGCTCCCCGGGCAGCACTTCGCGGTCGGCGGGGCGGCCGCCGATCGACGGAATCGCGTTCACTAGCGCGCGCGTGTAAGGGTGCCCCGGTCGCAGGAACAACTCCTCGGCCGGTCCCTGCTCGACGATGCGGCCGAGGTACATGACGATCACCCGGTCGCACAGCATGCGCACGACGTTGAGGTCGTGCGAGACGAACAGGTAGCTCATACCCAGGCTCGCCTTCAGCTCAGCGAGCAGCCGCAGGATCGTCGCCTGCACCGAAACGTCGAGCGCTGCGGTCGGCTCGTCCAGCACCAGCAGGTCCGGCAACAGGACGATCGCGCGCGCGATGCCGACGCGCGCCTTCTGCCCGCCGGAAAGCTGGTGCGGATAGCGCGGCAGCAACTCTTCCGGCAGGCCGACCTTGTGGGCCGCGTCGGCAACCTGCGCGGCGAGATTCTCCGCGGCGCCGAGGCGGCGCACCGGCTCGGCGATCGCGTCGAAGGCGGTGTGTCGCGGGTTCAGGCTGTCGGTCGCGTCCTGGAACACCATCTGGATCCTGCGCCTGAATTGCGTGCCCGCGAAGCTGCGCGACGGGATGAAGCCGATATTGCGGCCGCGGTAGATGATGTCGCCGGCGGTCGGATCGAGCATGCGCGTGATCAGGCGCGCGAGCGTGGACTTGCCGCAACCCGATTCGCCGACCAGGCCGACGCTCTCGCCCTCGCCGATCGAAAAGCTGACGTCGTCGACCGCGTGCAGCAACGCGCGCTTGCCGACCGGGAAGTGCATTTTCACCTCTACGCAATCGAGCACGTTCATAGCGGGTTGAAGCAGCGCACGAGATGCCCCGAGTCGGCGATCGTGGTCGGCAACCCGTCCGTCACGCACTCGGGCAGGGCGCGCTCGCAACGCTCCTGGAAGCGGCAGCTAGGCAGATCGGCGCGGCGCAGGTCGGGCAGGTTGCCGGGGACCGACGCGAGCGTGGCAATGCTCTGTCCCGGCGCCGGCGTAGATGCGATCAGCCGCGCGGTGTATGGATGCGCCGGTGCGCGAAAGAGCGCCGCGGTCGGCGCCGTCTCGACCACGTGGCCGGCATGCATCACGACGATCCTGTCGCAGTACTCCGAAGCGAGAGCGAGATCGTGCGTGATCAGGATCGTCGCCATGCCGCGCTCGCGCGCGAGGTCGCTCACCAATTGCATGATCGCGGCTTGCGTCGTGACGTCCAGACCGGTCGTCGGCTCGTCCGCGATCAGCAGCTGCGGGTCGCAAGCAAGCGCCAGCGCGATCATCACCCGCTGGCACTGCCCGCCGGAGAGCTCAAACGGATAGGCGAGGTAGCGCCGATCGGGATCGGGGATGCGTACTTTCGCCAGCGCCTCGATCGCCTTGGGCTTGAGCTGCTCGCGCAGCGTGGCGCTATGGGTCGCCAGCACGTCCTCGATCTGCCGCCCGACACGGCGGATCGGATTCAGCGCGGTGCGCGGGTTCTGGAAAATCATCGAGATCTCGCGGCCGCGAACCTGCTGCAGGCTGGACTCGCTCGCGCGGAGCACGTCCATGCCGGCGAAAGCGATCGACCCCGAAGTGATGCGTGCCGCTGCGTCGAGGATCCGCAGCACGGCGAAGCAGAGCACCGATTTGCCGGATCCCGATTCGCCGACTATGCCGACGGTCTCTCCCTTGACGACCTCGAGGTTGATATGCTCCAGCGCGCGGACGGTTCCGGAGCGCGTGCGGAACTCGAGGGACAGGTCCCTCACTTCGAGCAGGCTCATGTGCGCATGCGCGGGTCCATGACGTCGCGCAAGCCGTCGCCGAGCAGGTTGAACGTGAACACCGCGAGCATCAGCACCGCGCCGGGGAAGAGCGCCACCCACCACTCGCCCGAGATGATGTAGGTGGCGCCTTCGGCGACCATGATTCCCCATTCCGCCTGTGGCGGCCGTACGCCCAGGCCGATGAACGAAAGCCCCGCGGCGTTCAGGATCGCCCACCCCATGTTGAGCGAGATCTGCACCATCATAGGCGGCAGGACGTTGGGAAAGACGTGCAGCGCGAGTACCCGCAGGTCCGAGTTGCCGGCGAGGCGGGCGGCCTCGACGTAGCCCGCGTTGCGGCGCACGTTCACCTCGGCGCGCGAGACGCGGATATAGAAGGGCAGGTTGATGATGGCCGTGGCGAGCACGATGTTCGCGACCGTGTTGCCAAGCGCGGCGACGATGCCCATCGCCAGCACGAACAGCGGGAACGCCATGATCGTGTCCGCAATGCGCGCGATGATTCGGTCCGCCCAGCCCCCGAAGAAGCCGGCGAGCGAGCCGAGCGTCGCGCCGATTGCGAACGAGACCGCGACCGCGCTCACGGCGATGCCGAAGTCGAGCCGGGCAGCGACCATGATGCGCGACAGGATGTCGCGGCCGAGCGCGTCGGTGCCGAACCAGTTGCGCACCGAGGGCGGATTGAGCGCGTTCGCCGTGTCGCTCGCGAGTGGATCGTACGGCGCGATCCAGGGCCCGGCGAGCGCGAGCAGTACCAGCACCGAGAACATCAGAAACGCGGCGAGCGTCACAGGGTTCTGCGTGGCGACGTAGCGCACGTGCCGCAGCGTGGCGGCGTTCATCCCTCGATTCCCACGCGCGGGTCGATGAACCCGTAGAGCACGTCGATCGCGAGGTTGAGCGCTACGTAGAGCAGGGCCATCGTCAGCACGAACCCCTGCACGGGCGCATAGTCGGAGGCAACCAGTGCCTCGATCACGTAGGACCCGATGCCCGGCCAGGCAAACACCTTCTCCACCAGCACGTTCGAGCCGAGCAGGAAAGAGAACACCATGCCGAGCGTCGTCACCACCGGCAGCAGCGCGTTGCGGAATGCGTACGCGTACAGCACTTTCATCCGCGGCAAGCCGCTCGCGCGGGCAGTGCGGATGAACTCGGAGGACAGCACGCCCAGCATCGAGGCGCGCGTCATGCGCATCAGCGGCGCCATCACGAACAACCCGAGCGTTGCGGCGGGCAGCGCGAGCTGCCCGGCGGTTGCCCGGAAAAGCGCGGCGTCGCGCGCGAGCAGGCTATCGACGAGATACAGGCCAGTGACGGCGGGCGGGGGCGAGAAGGCCACATCGATGCGCCCGAGCGGCGACGGTGCGACGCCGAGCAGGAAGTAGAACACGTAGGCAAGCAGCAGGCCGGTGAAGAACGTTGGCAGCGACACGCCCGCGGTAGCGAGAAGGCGGCACAGATGATCGATCCATGAGCCGGGCCGCGTCGCCGCGAGTATCCCGAGCGGCACTGCGACAGAGAGCGCGAGCACGAGGCCGCACAGCGTGAGCTCGAGCGACGCCGGCAGGCGCTGCCGGATCTCGGTGAGCACCGGCTGCCCGGTCGACAGCGAATTGCCGAGATCGCCCTTCGCGAGGTCGCGCAGGTAGAGCGCAAACTGTTGTGCGAGCGACTTGTCGAGCCCGAGGCTTGCGCGGATCTGCTGTATCGCTTCCGTGGTCGCTGACGGGCCGGCAAAGTAGGCCGCGGGATCGCCGGGGAGCGCGCGCGTCAGCAGGAACGTGACGATCACCACGCCGATCACGTTGGGCAACGCGCCGGCGAGCCGCTTTAGAACCAATCCGATCACGGTGGCAGGAGGCTGACGTGAGCGGCGACAACTTTCCATCCGGCAGGCGTGCGCATCCACGTCTGCATCTGGCGGCCGCGCCGGCCGGTCTCGAGGCGGCGGTATTCGCAGCTTGCAGTCGCGAAGTCGCGGCCGTAGGTCGTGATCACGGTCTTCAGCAGCTCACGGCGCAGGTCGATCGGCGGCCTGCCGCTGCGGAACGCAGCAATCTCGGCGAAGCCATAGAGCTGCTCGGCGACGCCGTAGCGGACCGTGTGCGGCGAATCCCAGAATAGTTCGTCGAGCATGGCGACGTCGTTCGCGTTGAGTGCGTTTTCATAGCGCGCAAAGGCCGCAGTGACTTCGGCGACTACTTCAGGAAGATTCAATTGCACGGGCGACCCGGAAGCAGTGGTCTTCGCGCCAGGGCGCGGCGATGATCTGCATGCCCACCGGAAGGCCGTCCATCTTGCCGACGGGCGCACAGACGACCGGCAGGCCGATGCAGCTGATCGGCTGGGTCAGCAGGCCGGCGCTCGGCCGCGCCGGCATCTCGCGGCCGCGGATGGAAAACATCTCCTGGCCGATTCTTTGCGCGGGTCGTGGCGTCGCCGGCGCAAGGATCACATCGACGTGCTCGAACAGCGCCATCACCTTGCGGTAGAACCACCGCCGCACGCGCTGCGCCTGCAGATACCACGCTGCCGGGACGAGCGCGCCCGCGACCAGGCGATCAACGATCATCGGGTCGAAGTCCTGCGGCCGCTTGCGCAGGTTCGGCAGGTGCAGCTGGCCGCCCTCGCTCGCAGTGATGATGAATGCGGCCCCGCGTGCGCGCGCCGCCTCGGGAATCTCGATCGTGCGGCGCACGCCTAACTTCTCCGCCGCTGCGCCTACCAAGGCGCACACTTCGGGCTCGGCGTTTTCCTCGAAGTAACCCACGGCGCGCGCAATCCGCAACCCGTCGATGCCGCGCACGGTTCTGACCGGTTCGCCGTCCTGCATCGCGTCGTAGGCGCTGGCGAGCACGTCGAGCGTGGCCGCGAGCGGGCCAACATGGTCGAGCGAATTGGCGAACGGGAAAACCCCCGTGCGATCGAGCCTGCCGAACGTCGGCTTCAATCCCCAGACGCCGCAGAACGAAGCCGGGACGCGGATCGAGCCATTGGTGTCCGTTCCGAGTGCGAGCGGCACGAGGCCGGCAGCGACCGCGGCGGCCGAGCCGCCGGACGATCCACCGGCGACGTGTTGCGGGTTGCCTGGATTGCGCGTCGGTCCGTAATGCGTATTCTCGGTCGAGAAGCCGTAGGCATACTCGTCCATGTTGAGCGTGCCGACGAGGATCGCGCCGGCCTGCTCCAGGCGGCGGATGACCGGCGCATCGGCACGCGCAGCGGGCAGGTCGCGATTGATCTTCGAGCCGGCGAGCGTCGGCATTCCCTCGACGTCGAACAGGTTCTTCACTGCGAATGGAACGCCTGCGAGCGGCAGCGCCGGATCGAGTGAGCGTTCGCGTGCGAGCGCTCTGTCTGCAGTGATTGCGGTGAACGCGTTGATTGCCGGGTCGCGCGCCCGGATTGCCGCAATCGCGTCGGCGACGCTCATCGCGGCGCCGCGCTCAGGGACGCCATTCCGGCGCCAGCTCGTCTTCCGGCCTGAGCTCCACTGCGCTCATCAGGTGGGCGACCTGCTCGATGCGCTGCAAGTTGGCGAGGATGGCGGGAAGACCGAACGCCCCCAGTTCCAGCCCGTTGAGCACCGCCAGGCGCTGCAGGTCTTCCTCGCCGATCACGCTTTCTCCAGGTCGCGGTAGTCCGGTTGCAAGTGAAACCAGTAGGTGTAGCCGCGGATGTTCTTCTGCATCGCGACGTCGAAATTAGGCTGGGCGAACGGCACGCGCGGCACCTCGTCGAACGCGAGGTTGATGAAGCCTTGCACGTCGTCCTGATACTTCCTGCGATCGGACTCGAAGCGCGCCGCGTCGATCAGCTTGTCCATCGCCGGGTTCTGGTAGCTCATGGTGTTGAACACGGCGTTCTGCCCGTGGTAACACCAGAAGAAGAAGTACTCGGGATAGTTCAGCCAGCCGCCGAAACGATTCAGGATCAGCGGCATGTCTTTCTTCAGCAACGCCGCGCGCCAGTTGGCGCCGGGGATCTTCTCGATCCTGCACTTGATACCAATCAGAGCGAGCGACTCCTTGATCAGGATGCACGCGGGCTCGCTGACGGTCGCTCCGCCGAGGTCGAACGACAGCGTCGTCTCGAACCCAGCGTCGGCGCCGGCGTCCTTCATCAGCGCGCGCGCTTTCGGAATGTCGTATGCATAGCCGTGCGGCTGCGGCCAGTCCGTGCCGCTCGCCTTGTTGTCCTTGTCGCCCCACATGCGCGTAGCGCGCTTGTACATCGCGTTGTCCATGATCTTGTCGTAAGGGATCGCATAGGCGACCGCCTGCCGGATCTTGGCGTTGTTGAACGGCGGCTTGGTGACGTTCATCCCGACATACCAGACTGCGTTCTCGATCGGCACGGTCTGCACGACCAGCTTGCCGGCCTGGCTCATCTCGAGGAAGTCCTTGGGCGGCATCTCGTAGGTAATATCGACGTCGCCCTTTTCGAGCAGGGCGCGGCGGTTGCCGGCTGACGGGATCTCGCGCTGCACGATGCGGCGGATCTTCGGCACCGCGCCGCTTTTCCAATCGTCGTTGCGCACGTAGATGATCTCCTGCCCCGGGCGCCAGGCCTCCAGCTTGTAAGCGCCGCCGCCCGCGACGTTGCTCTTGGTCCAGGCGAGGCCCCAGGGATCTTCCTTGGTCGCGTGCTTCTTCACCAACTCGGAATTGAAGACGCACGGCACTGGGACCGCCAAGTCCATCATCGTGAGCTTGTCCTTGCGGATGAAATTGACGCGGAACGTGTAATCGTCGACGACCACGAACTGCTCGGGCTTCTCGATCGACCCGGCCTTCATCTGGAAGGTCGGGAATCCGCCGACGGTGACCATGCGGTCGAACGACCATTTCACGTCCTTCGCCGTGACCGGCGTGCCGTCGTGGAATTTCGCGTTGCGGCGCAGCTTGAAGGTGACCGATTCGCCGTCG
>DASYPC010000068.1:0-11336 GCA_036007105.1 Burkholderiales bacterium
CTAGGACAAGCGGAGAAGGGTCAAGGGAAGAACGCGAAAGCGAAGCTCTTGCGCACCCAGGTAGGGGCGGAGGAGATCGCGGAAGTCGTGTCGCGCGCGACCGGCATTCCGGTCGCGAAGATGATGCAGGGCGAGCGCGACAAGCTGGTCCGCATGGAGGAGAAGCTGCACGAGCGCGTGGTCGGGCAGGACGAGGCGGTGCGGCTCGTTGCCGACGCGATCCGGCGCTCGCGCGCCGGCCTCTCGGACCCGAACCGGCCGTACGGCTCGTTCCTGTTCCTCGGTCCGACCGGCGTCGGCAAGACCGAGCTGTGCAAGGCGCTTGCCGCGTTCCTGTTCGATTCCGAGGATCACCTCATCCGCCTCGACATGTCGGAATACATGGAGCGGCATTCGGTCGCGCGGCTGATCGGCGCGCCGCCGGGGTACGTCGGCTACGACGAAGGCGGGCAACTCACCGAGCAGGTGCGCAGGAAGCCCTACGCGGTGATTCTCTTCGACGAAGTGGAGAAGGCGCACCCCGACGTATTCAACGCGCTGCTGCAGGTCCTCGACGAAGGGCGCATGACCGACGGGCAGGGCCGCACCGTCGACTTCAGGAACACGGTGATCGTGATGACCTCGAACCTCGGCTCGCACATGATCCAGAGCATGGCGGGCAGCGACTACGCGGAGATCAAGCTCGCGGTCATGGGCGAAGTGAAGACGCAGTTCCGGCCCGAGTTCATCAACCGGATCGACGAGGTCGTCGTGTTCCACAGCCTTGCGGACCCGCACATCCGCGCGATCGCGAAGATCCAGCTCGAGTACCTGCGCCAGCGCCTGGCGCGCATGGAATACGGGCTCGAAGTGTCGGATGCGGCAGTCGCGGAGCTTGCCAAGGTCGGCTTCGACCCGGTCTACGGAGCGCGCCCGCTCAAGCGCGCGATCCAGTCCGAGCTCGAAAACCCGCTCGCGAAAGCGATCCTCGAAGGACGGTTCGCGCCGCGCGACCTGATCCGCGTCGACTGGCGCGGCGGGAAGATGACGTTCGAGAAAGCGCCCGCGAAAGCGGCCGCGTAAGCGCTGCGGCCTAGTCGAGAACAGAGGACGCGAGCGGCAGCGGCAGGCTCGTGCGGATGCGGCGCGACTGCTGCAGCAGCTCTTCCCACATCCCCTCCATGTCCTTGCGGAAGACCATGTCGACATCGGCCGAAACCACCGACCACAGGCCGCGCTCGACCTCGGCCTTCAGCTCGCCGGGCCGCCAGCCGACATAGCCGACGTAGTAGCGCGCCTCGTTCGGCGTGCTCTCGATCACCTGGTCGATCGTGTTGGCGCGGAACGCAAGGTACAGGTTCTTCATGATGAGCACCGAGCCGCCGCCCGGGTTGACATCGGTCTTCACCAGCGCAACGAGCGCGCCGCGCGAGAACGGGCCGCCGTAGTACACCGGGTCGACGACTTTCTTCGACGGCTCGTGGTCGGGGAAGAGGCTCCCCAGCGTGCGCCGGGTCGGCCGGTTGAGGATCACGCCCACGTGCCCGCCGTTCGGGGCGGGGCTCGCGAGCAGCACGGTCTGGCGGTAATCGAGGTCGCGGAACTGGGGATGCGCAACCAGCAGAACGGCGTCCTCTTCCTGCGCCTGGGCGGGCAGGGTGGCGGCGAGGAGCGCAACCATCAACAGCCGAAGGACGAGAGGCATAGTGTGCTTTTCCCTGCGAAACTCAAAACCATTCTACCGTGATCATTGTTACGCGTGTTCGCGGCACTCGTCGTGCCGCAGCGACCCTTGGGATTGGACCGCAAGCACGCGGTTTTGTCCGTGCGATTTTCCTCTTGAATCCTGGCGCGCGCGGTGGTAATTTTTCCTCCGGGACTCGCCGACCGTAGCCGGGTTTGCCCAGCCGCGGAAAAGCGGGATTCCGGGCGACCGTCCGGATACCGTCTGCACGTGCCGCAGTGAAGGAGGCGGCATTCCTGCGGGTTCCGAGTGTGGCTTCATGCCACTTTGAAAGAGCGCCGCTCTTGCGGCGCTGCCCGGGGTTTCCGGGCTTACAGCCCCGCCTACGGCGGGGCTTTTCATTTGCGGGCGGCCGCCGGCTCGCCACGCGACCGGCCGCTTCTCCGCACGCTGCACGAGCTCCTGCCATAGGCCTTCCATGTTCTTCCTGAAGATGGTCTCGACGTCCGCCGGAAGGACGTACCAGCCGTTGCGCTGCATTTCGCTCTGCAGTTGCTGGGGCGCCCATCCGGCGAAGCCGGCGTACAGGCGGTAGCGCGTGCCGCTACCCTCCAGCAGGCGACGCAGGTTCTGCGGGTGCAGCGACAGGTACAACCCCTTCAGCACGTGAAACGCAGGCGCCGGCGGCGCCGACTCGGAACGAAAGAGCGAGACGATCACCTGCGGCATCACGGGGCCGCCGAAGAACACCGCATCCTTGTACCGGGCGCTCGGAGAGTCGTCGCGCAGCAGCCGCTCCAGCTTCAGGTCCGTAGGCCGGTTGATGATCACGCCGACCGTGCTGTAGTCCCGCGCCTGCGTGACGAGCACCACGGCCTGGCGGAAATTCGGATCCTCCAGCCCCGGCTTGGCGATCAGGAAGAGTCCGTTCGGCGGGTCGTTCTGCTGCGCCACCGCCGGACCCGCGAGGGCGAGCGCGACGGCGAGCAGAAGGCCGCGCCAGGTCATCGCTTATCGGTTGCGCGCGAGCAAAGCCAGGCGCCGCTTGAGGCTCGCTTTCGGCCAGTACTTTTCGCGGTCGTAGTATTCTTTTACCGCCGGCGTGCCGCGCGGAAGCACCACCCAGGGCTGTTTCGAGGACGTGAAGATGTGAATGTCGGGCGGCAGGCGATCGGGCTGGTCGAGCGTGCCGACGCGGACGAAACGAACGACATCGCCTGCGCCTCCGTAGTTGCTCCACAGCGCGATCCGGCACTGCGGGCAGCGCGCGATCTTCTGCCCCTTGCCGCTGTTCGACGGCGTAAGAACGATCTCCGGGGCTCCGCTCAGCAGGACGACGCGATCGGATTCGATCATCGCGTTCAACGCAAAGGAAGCACCGGTTTCCCGCTGGCACCAGCGGCAATGGCAGCAGTGCACGAACAACGGCTTCGCCGTCATCCGGTAGCGCACCGCGCGGCAGGTACAACCCCCGTTCATGCGTCAGTCTTCGTGGACGAGTGCGAGCCGGACGCCGAGAGCGACAAATATACCTCCGACGCAACGGTTGAACCACTTCAGCGCGGTGGCCCGCTGCCTCAAGCCGGCGGTCATGCGCGCCGCCGACCAGGCGACGAACAGGTTCCACAGCGTGCCGTTCACGTTGAAGACGAGGCCGAGGAAGAGAAAGGCGAGTGGCTTGTTCGTCGCATCGGATTCGACAAACTGCGGCAGGAAGGCGAGAAAGAAAAGCGCCACTTTCGGATTCAGCACGTTGGTGAGGAAGCCCTGCATGAAGACGCTGCGCAGGGAAGCCGGGGCCAGACGGATCGCGCGTGCGCCGTCGAAGGGTGTGCTCGAAGAGCGCAGCAGCGAGAGACCGACGTAGACGAGGTAGGCGGCGCCGAGCAGCTTGATCAGCGTGAACGCGCCGGCCGACGCGGCTAGAATCGCCGAGAGCCCGAGCGCGGTTGCCGCGATATGGACGAAGATGCCCGCGCCGACCCCGAGCGCGGCGACGATGCCTGCGCGCAGCCCCTGCGCCGTGCTGCGGCCGATGATGTACAGCATGTCGGGGCCGGGCGTGATGTTGAGCAGCCACCCGGAGACGATGAAAAGCAACAGGTCGTGCGTGCCGGGCATCCTCGAATTCTAGCGGGCGGGGCTATTCAACCGCGTTGCGATTCGTTTTCCCTCGAGAATCTCGATTCCGCAGAGCCGCCCGCAATCGTCGGTATCGACGTTGACGCCGAGCTCGTCGTAGAGCGAGAGCCGCTCGGAATACGTTTCGTCGCGCAGCGTCAGATAGGTGGTATCGGCGAAATCGTCATACGTCCAGCGCTCGAGCAGCGCGTCCCGCAACTGGTCAACGAGGTCTGCGCGGCCGAGATGGAGAAGAGCGACTTCCATGTCGGACACGAGCTCGGGCAGCGCTTCGGCGAGCTTCATCCGCGCTGCTGCTTCTCGTCCCAGTGGAACCGGTGCAGCACGCGATGCAGGATCGGCGCGAAAAGCACGGCGGCGGTGACGATGAAGACGAGCCCGGCGTAGAGCGCATAGAGCCCGGCGAACAGCTTGCCGGCCGCGGTCTGTGGCGCGTTAACCGGTCCCATCCCGCCCAGCAGCATCGATGCATTGAGGAATGCGTCGATCCACGACAGGTTCTCGAAGGCCACGTAGCCGGCCATGCCGATGAAGAGAGATCCGGCGAGCAGGCCGAGCGCTACGGCGGAATGGCTCAGCAGCCGCCGCGCGAACCTCGCGCGAGCCAGTACGGGTTGCTTCCTGGATTCGTACATGAGAAGTGGTCTGTCAGGCCCCATGGAGTACCGCTTCGATCCGGTAGCCGTCCGGATCGAAAACGAATGCCGCATAGTAGTCCGGACCATAGTGCGGCCGCAGTCCGGGGGCGCCGTTGTCCCGCCCGCCGTGCGCGAGCGCAGCGTGATGGAAGGCTGCGACGGCTTCGCGGCTCTGCGCCGAAAACGCGAGGTGGAATCCCGGCCCCGGCACAGTGACCTCTCTTCCGCGAAGCTTGATCGCGAACCGGTCGCCGCCGCCCGGGTGTCCGTATCCGATCGCCGTCTCGTCGGTCCACACCCGGACGTAGCCGAGGGGAGACAGCGCCGCATCGTAGAAGGCTGCGGAACGGTGCAGGTCCGCGACTGCAAAGGAAACGTGGTGCAGCATAGCGCCGTTACGCTCGCAGCGCGCCGGCCGTAGACAAGGCGCTCACGTTTTCGACTCGACCCGCTCCACCGCCTCCTTCGAGGTCATCACCGGGTGCACTTCGAAATCGATAAGGTCGCTCCAGTTCTCCATCCACTGGTCGAGCAGCCGGGGGTCGGCGGTCTGCATCACCTGGTAGCAGCGCGCGAGGTCCTGGTCGACCCAGCTCGACACATACGTCAATCCATCCGGCGCCATGCGGCCACGCTCGCGGAACCTGCGATAGACCGGAACCGGATCGCCGTTGCGAAAGTGCTCGACGATCATGTAGAGCCCTGTCACAGCTCGATGCCCTCTTTCTTGAGGCGCGCCCGGACGCGCTCGGCGATCGCCGGCCCGAGCGACTGGCCCCACTGCTGGCCGATCGTCATGCTCTCGCTCATCAGCCCGGGCATCGCGCTGATCGCTTTCTTGCCGAGGTCGGTCGAATAGAACGCGATCATTCCCTTGACTTCCTCCGCCGTGAAATAGCGGTGATACACGGGAACGATCGCCGCGAGAAACGCGCCGATATGGGCCTCGAACACCGCGCCCACTTCCTCGGGCAGGAAGTCGAGCGCTTTCGGCGGAATCTCGGGATGACTCTGGCGGAGCGATTGCGCCATGTGCGCCGCCGACAGCGTCGCCATCTGGCTGCCGATCCTGGTCGCGCCGGTCATCTCGAGGAGCCGCTGGATGTCGGCGCGCTTTTGCGGCGAGAGCTCGTCCGCGGCGACGTGCGCGGCGGCCAGCGAAAGCACTGCGAGGAGGAGCCAGCAGCGAACGGTCTTCATCGGGCAGGAACCCGCTTCTCGGTCTGCGCGAGCGTCACTACGCCTTCGTACCGGGTGCGATCGAGCGTGAACGCGAGGCGCCTTTTCGCCGGATCGCTCGTCCTCACCATCCCGGTGTACACGACGTCCTCGGCGGCGAATTCGGTTTTCATCCACCCGGCGACCGACGCGAGCGGCCGGCGCTCGACCTCGGCCAGGATGCGGCGCACTTTCTCGTAGTGCGCAGGGTTGTCCCGCGCCAGGGTTTCCATCGCACCCGGGGCGTTCAGATCGATGCGATCGGCCGCGTGGGCAAGAGCGACGAGCCCGGCGCAGATCGCCGCTGCCGCAAGCTGTCTCATGGGGCATTTCCTCATTCCGGCTGACGAGCAAGTTTACTATTTCGGCAGGAACGCGAAATACCGGGCGATCAGGCCCGCTCTACGCGGCAGGAGAAGCAGCCTCGCTTGGCATTGTGCAGGTGGATGTAGCGCACTGGCGCGTCCTCGAACATCCGCCGGATCGTCTTCGCGACGTCGGCACCCGTGCAGACCTCGGCATCCACGATGAAGTCGCGCTCGTCATAGGCGCGCACGGACATCAGCCGTCCCGTGACGTACGGCGGTACCTCGCAGGGGTTCGCGACCCGCTGGCGCGCGCCGCTGCGAATGAAAATCGGCCCGGATGCCTGGTACGGTGAATTCGCCGGCTGGTGGCAATACGGCAGCAGCAGAAGCTGCTCTCCGACGTCCGCATCGACCAGGCTGATCCGGCAAGGGAAGCCGGGTTTTCGGTCGGCGACGACGCGGTGGATGCCGCGCCCGGCAAGCTGCTCGTCGGTCAAGGCGAAGAGCGGCGCAAACGGCTCGGGTGCCAGACCGACCAGGCGAAAGGCGTTCATGGGAATTCCTCGGTGGAGTTCAGTTGCCGCGATGATGCCCGCGGTGCCTCTGCGCTGCGTGCCGTAATCGGACGCGAAATTCGCTCGCTACGGGAGCGGACGCACCATGTGGATCTCGTCGTGCAGGACGCCGTCCACCTGCAGGTAGCCGCGCTCGAGCCCGAACGAAGAGAATCCCAGCGCCTCGTAGAGCGCCAGCGCCGCGACATTCGCAGAATTCACGCTCAGGTTGACCTGCGTCAGCCCCGGCATCGACGCCGCCTCCTCGATCGCGCGGGCGAGGAGCTCGCGCCCCGTGCCCCGCTTGCGAGCGTCGGGTGCGACGTAGACACCCCACAGGACCGCCTTGTGCGAGAGCTTGGCCTGTTCCTCGCGGTGCAGTCCGGCGATGCCGACGAGCCGTCCGTTCTCGAACGCGCCGATGACGAACCGGTCCGGCTGCGCGGTGAGCTGGTCTGCGACCGCAGCGAGCGGCGTGTCGCGCTCCTCTTCGTAGCTGGACGAGAATGCGCTCGGCGTATCGCGCAGCGCATCGAGGCGAATCTGCTGGAACGCCTGCGCGTCGGCAGGACCGAGCAGGCGAAGCTGCATTCAGCTCCGGCTTGCGCGCAGGCGCTTGCGTGCCGCGCGTTCGCTGGTGATCTCGGCGAGCACGTCGGCCGGCTCCACGGCCGGCGGCAACGCCCGGCTCCGGTCCGGGTGGAGGCGGTACGTCGATCCGGAGCGGTTGCGTTCCAGGTATTGCGAATCGACCAGGCATCGGCGCAGCGTCACGTGATCGATTCCGAACGGCGCGCTGAAAGTCTTCAGCCATTCGCGCAGCACGTCGTTGACTTCGGCTTCGCGATAGATCCTCTGCGCATCGAATCGCGACGCCGCCAGCCTGAGCAGCAGCTCCAGGTCGCTGCTCCGCGTCGGCAGGCCGGTCAGCGGTCCGTTGGCGAGCAGGCGCTTCAGCGCCTGGCGGGCTTTGGCAACGGTCATCTCGCTCTCCCCAGGCGTTCCAGTGCGTGCAGGCGCTTTTTCCTCCTCGCGAGCGGCGCCCGATCAGTCAAGGTGCAAGCGCCCTTCGGTAACAAGGACGGCGGCGCCGCCCACCCAGGTGGTGTGAACGACCCCAGCTTTCTTTTCGGCGCGGGCGATCAACGTGCTCGGGCGTCCCATTTCCACGCCCTGGGCAATGCGCCAGGTGAAGGCGCCGTTCGCCTGGGCGGAATGGTGTGCGAGCAGTCCGGCGAGCGCGCAACTGGCGCTGCCGGTGGCCGGATCCTCCGGCACTCCGCTCAGTGGCGCGAACATGCGCGCGCGAAGATCAAAGTCATCTTTCGCATGCACATAGAAGTGCAACGAGGGCCGGATGTCTTCGGCGACGAGCGCGCCGAATGCGCTCGCCTGCGCGCGGCAGCGCTCGAGCGCGGAGCGGTCCTTCAACTCGGTGATCAGGAACGGCAGGCCGACGGAGGCGACCTGCGGCGGATGCGTCGAGGTCGCGATGTCCGCCGTCGTAAGCGACACCGCAGCCGCGACCAGCTCCGGAGCAATGCTCTTCCCCACGGATACGGCCTGAGGGGCCACGAGCTCGCAGCGCACAACCTTCCCTTGTTCCGCGTGGATCGTGATCGGGACGAGCCCTGCCTCTTCCTCGAAGGTCACGGTGTGGCCGGACTCGATGTCTCCAAACTCTCCGGTACTCGCGAGGACGAACGCCGTTCCCACATTCGGGTGACCGGCAAACGGAATCTCCCGCGCGGGCGTGAAGATCCTGACGTGACGCGTGTGGCCTGCTTTCGGCGGAAACACGAACGTGGTCTCGGAGAAGTTGAATTCGCGAGCGATCTGCTGCATCTGCTGCTGCGACAGGCCCTCGGCCTGCGGCAGCACCGCAAGCGGATTTCCGCCGAAGCGCGTCTCGGTGAATACGTCACAGGTGTAGTAGCGGTATTTCACGGGTTCGATCCCTACCGGTTTGCGGCGAGCAGACTCTTGATCTGTGCCACCGCGCTGTTGATCTTGATCTCGAGGAATGCCCTGCCCAGCTCGGCCGAAGCTTCCCGCGGGTCGCCCTCGACGCCGGCATTCGGATCTGCTGGCGCGACCTTGTCTCTGCGGATCCACTTCTGCTCCTTGTCGAGGAACATCAGTTCCGAAGTATCGTGGATTCCGGCGTGGCCGCCTGCTGCCTTTGCGCGCTTGCCCAGGTACTGGCGCACCTGTTCCTCGGACTTGTAGTAGACGTCGCCGACATAGTAGACATGCACGCCTTTCAGGCGCCATTCCCGGTCGAGCTCGCTCGCGACCCGCTTGAGCGTCGCCTGGCCGCCGCCGTGATCTCCCATCAGGATGACGTTCCTGAAGCCTGCCGCGATCGCGCTCAACGCGACCTCGCGGGCGACTGCGCCGAACGTCGCGTCCGAAACGGTGACCGTGCCGGGGAATTTCATATGACTGGTTTTTCGGCTCGCATCTCCCGTCGGCGCAAACGGCAGCACGGGATACGCCAATGCGTTCCCGAGCGCTGCGGCGATTCGGCCCGCAACATGACGGGCGATGAAGTTGTGCTTGCCCAGCGCCATGTGAGGACCGTTCTGCTCGGTGCTGCCGGCGTAGTAGAGCGCAGTGGTCCTGCCGTTTGCGATCGTGTCTCGCACCTCGGGCCAGGTCAGGTCTTCGATGAAGACCGAGCTCAGGTGCGCCTGCGGCGGCGGAATTCTGCCCACAACGTCGCCGCCGGCGTTACTGCCAGGCTGCGGCTTCACGACCAGAACTTCGGCAGAGCTCGGAATGAACCCGAACAGCGCCTGAACGGTGAAGCCGTGGGTCACGAGCACGAGCGTGCCAGGCCCGCGCCACGACGAGATGATTTCCTTCAATTCGAGGCGCCGCACGGGTTTGGCAGGCTCTCGATCGGGAAGCAGGGCCATCGAAGGCTCGACGTCGCCGACGGCCATCAGGCGTGCCGTCTCCAGGCAGCGGCACCACGGCGACGACAGGATCCGCGCTACGCGCACGCCGCGATCCCGGAATGCCTTGCCGAGAGCCCGGGATTGCTCGCGCCCCGCTTCATCCAGGTTGCGCTGCGTCTTGCAGTCGTCGATCTTGACGCCCACCGGGTCGCCGGTGCCAGGCGCGTTGCCGTGGCGAATCAGTACGACATGGCCGCCCTTGGCGAGCGCAGCCCAGGCTTCCCCGGGATCGTCGGCGGCGCGGCTCGGCTGCGTGCCGAGCGAAATCGCAAGCGCGCAGAGTACGACACGACCGAGCGCCAATGGAGCGCGCACTCCAATCACTGCAGCGTGATGCGGTTGGCCACCGCCCCATCCGCCGTCTTGGCGCCCTGCACGCGCACCCTGGCGCCAGCCTTCACCATGCTCTTGTCCGCGGGCAGGATCGCGATGACCGGCACGCCTGGATCCAGCACCAGCTCGGATTCTCCGCCCGGGAACTTCACCTTGATCGTGTTGCTGCCGCCGACGGTGGCCGTGCCGGTGACCGTGGCGTTGGTCATCGTCTGGTTGCGCGGGTCGTTCATCGGCCGCTGCCCTTCGCCGACTCCGCGCAGCACCTCGGGGAAGATGCGCAGCTCGGTTGAGTGGAGCTTGCCGTCTTCCCTGCGAACGGCCGCCGAGGCGATGAAGTCGTTCGTCTTGATGTCGTTCGGCGTGGCGGGCTTGTTCTGCACGACCACCACGTTCGGCGCCAGCTTGAAGCTTTCCACCGCGCCGGCCTCGTTCTTCACCGAGATCGAGGTGGCGTCGAACGTCTCGATAATGCCTACGACCGCCACCGTGTTCTGGCCTTGCGCGATCGCCGAGGCGGCAAAGAACGTCGCAATGATTCCGGAGAGAAGGACTGCACGCATGACGGGTTTCCCTGTAGTTTGTTAGCGAACTTCGATCTTGACAAGCTTGGTCCGGCTGCCGGCGCCGCTCTTGATCGAAACAGCGGATCGCGTGCAGCCGAACTGCTTGGCGACGAGTCTGATCAACTCCGCGTTCGCCTTGCCGTCCACGGGCGGCGCCTTCAGTCGCGCGAGCCAGGTTCCTTCGAGTACCTGCTCCAGTGTGCTCACTCGAGCGTTCGGCTTGACCCGGACTTGGATGAATCGCGTAACCACGGCCTACCGGTTCGGCGCGGACTCAGGCTTTCGAACCAGCGCGCGGAATCTCGCGATATCTGCTTTCGGCACGGACCCCTCGAGGTTGATGTACCCGCGCGAGCCGTGGACCCACAGGACCAGGCGGTTCTCCGGGCGAATGAAGAAGACGTAGTAGAGGCCGGCCATGATGCCAAGGCTGCAGTTTCCCGGGTTGAAGACGAAGTCGGTGACGGTGTCGCCGTCCCTGGGCTCTCCCTTGAACACTTCCAGCAGCTTGTATGTTCCCTGAACCGCCTTGATTTCCGCGTTGCCCCAGCGCTCGGGCTTCGCCGCCTCTTCGACGCGCACCACCCGCGCCAGAAAGACCTCCTTCGCCTTGACGAACTTTTCTTCGTCCGTAGCGACCTCCTGAACCGAACAGGCCGCCGCACGGAGCGGCGCGAAGAGGAGGCAGGCCGACAGGATGGCAATGACGGGTGCGCGCGTGCGTGCCAGTGGGGCCATGCCGAACTTTACTTCAGGCAATGCGACCCGATGGCATATCGCATCTCGTCAGGTCTGAGACTTTGCGAACTCCTCGGTCGGGGTTCCCTGGTGGAAGCGCATTTGCCAACCACGTCTGGTTCTTTGCCAGGCCGATGAGCGTAGGGTGTGTCGCGAGAGGCTGCCATTGGCGTCTGCGTGGGCGGACCTGTAGGTCAGAAGGGCAAGCGCCTC
>DASYPC010000069.1:0-4233 GCA_036007105.1 Burkholderiales bacterium
GAACCACGACCAGACCGTGCCCCGCGGCCTTCCACTTGGCGATGCGCTTCGCGACACTGCGGATTCGCTCGACGGAGCCGACCGAGGTACCGCCGTATTTCTGGACGATGAGCGCCATTGCGATCCCGAAAGACCGCGCAGTGTACCGGAAGGGGACCGGCTAGAAGGTGAACCGGGTATTGATGAACTTCGACTTGTGGCCGAGCACGATCGAGTCGAGGAGCTTTTCGCTGGCTGCGGTTTTCTTGGCCGCCACCATGGAGCGGATCGAGAAGGCCCGCAACGCGTCCGTGACGGACAGCGTTCCTTCGGCGGAATCCTTGCGTCCGGCGAACGGAAAGACATCGGGGCCGCGCTGGCACTGCGCGTTGATGTTCACCCGGCAAACCTGGTTCACCAGCGGATCGACGAGTTTCCCGATCTGCGTGGGGTCGGCACCGAAGAGACTCACCTGCTGGCCGTGGTCCGAAGTGACCACGTAATCGAGCGCCGTTTCGACGTCCTCGAACGGCATGACCGGCACGATCGGCCCGAACTGCTCTTCCCGAAAGAGTCTCATCGACTGCCGCACCGGGAAGACCACCGCCGGGTAGAAGAGGGTCTCGCATACCGCTCCACCGCCTTCGTTGACGACCCGGGCGCCCTTCGCCTTGGCGTCCTCGAGGAGCTCGGTCAGGTACGCCGTCTTGCCCGGCGCGGGCAGCGGCGTAATGTTCACGCCCTTCTCCCAGGGCATGCCGACCTTGAGCTTGCCGGCCTCTTCGCCGAGGCGGCGCAGGAACGGCTCGACGATCGATTGGTGCACGAGCAGCATCTTGAGCGCCGTGCAGCGCTGTCCGTTGAACGACAGCGCGCCGAGCAGGCATTCCCTGACCGCGAGCTCGAGGTCCGCATCCGGCAGGACGATCGCGGCATTTTTGGCGTCGAGACCGAGAATCGCGCGCAGCCGGTGCGACTTCGGGTGCTGCTTCTTGAGATGATCGGCGACCTTGCTCGAGCCGATCAGCGCCAGCACGTTCACCTTGCCCGAAGCCAGCATGCGCGGCACGACGATCGAGCCGCGCGCGTACACCGTATTCACGACCCCGGGCGGGAATGCGCTGCGAAAAGCCTCCAGCAGCGGGTAGAAGAGCAGCGTTCCGTAGGTCGGCGGCTTGAATACGACCGTGTTGCCCATGACGAGCGCGGGGATGAACGTCGCGAACGTCTCGTTCAGCGGATAGTTGAACGGTCCCATGCAAAGAACCACGCCGAGCGGCGCGCGGCGGATCTGGCCGATCGTGCCTTCCACGATTTCGAACCGGGACTGGCGGTTGTCGAGCTCCTTCAGCGCCTGCAGGGTCGCGTTGATGTACTCGACCGTGCGGTCGAATTCCTTCTCCGAATCGGCGAGACTCTTGCCGATTTCCCACATGATCCAGTGGACGATCTGGCGCCGCTGAGCGACCATCTTGCGCGTGAAATCCTCGACGCGGCCGATGCGCTCGCCCACCGACAGGGTCGGCCAGTCGCCGCGCCCGTTGTCGTACGCGCGCACCGCGGCATCGAGCGCGGCGTCGCTTGCCGCCTCGTCGATGACGGGGTAGCTGCCGAGCGCGACCTGCTGCAGCGTTCCATCGGCCCGCCGGACGCATACGGGCGACAGCACGGCCTGGCATTCGCCTTTCCACATCCTCAGCTCACCGCCGATCAGATAGCTGCGCTGCTCGACGGGCGAAGGCGGTCGAAATTCCGCGGGGATCGCATCTTCGTGCGGAAACAGCTCCCTCAGGGATTGGGATGGGCTCATGGCATTCGGGCGCTAGCGCCCCTCGAAAAGGCGCACGATCCGCTGGACCGTTTCCTTCAGCAATTCGTCGAGTTGCCGGTTCTTCTTGGCGTCTTGGAGATCGGGCAAGCGCAACACCAGCTCGCGCCGGCGCGGCTCCCCGGAGGGATTGGGCACGCGATGCGGGTGCGCGCGCCCGTACGCCTGGAGAAACCGCGCCTTCTCGGTGCCGAGGAAATGGCAGATCTCGAAGATCGACTCGATGTGCCGGGCGGGGATCGGCACGCTGTAAGCGGGGTTGGTGATCTGCGAAATGAAACTGCGGTTCTTGCCGAGCGCGTCGGCCAGGCGCCGGCGCGTGCCGGAAGGGCGATTTTCGAGCACCTGCTGCAGGATGCGCTTGTACTCCACGACGGCGTTCGTGTCGCCCTGCGCGCGCGATTCGTTGCGATTCACTTTTGCCATGCCCTTATGCGGCGCTTTCCCGGTAGCGTGCGATCGCGCCCTTTACCCGCCCGAGAGCCGCGGGAGCCACCGACAGGGAGCGCAGCCCCGTGCCGAGCAGCGACGGAATGCACCGTACGTCGCTCGCCATGTCGCCGCACAAGCTTACTGGAGTCCCGCTGCCGGCGCCGTGCTTGACGACCTCGTGAATGAGTCGCAGAACCGCCGGCTGGAGCGGGTCCTGCAGCGTCGCGAGCGAGCCCGAATCTCTGCTGCAGGCGGTCACGTACTGGATCAGGTCGTTCGAGCCGATCGAGAAGAAATCCGCTTCGAAGAGATCGATCGCCAGAGCGGCCGCCGGCACCTCCACCATCATGCCAAGCTCGGGGGGGGCGCACGCCGTGCCTGCGGCACGCAGCACGGCGATCGCTGCCTCGAGCAGCCGTCGCACCTGATCGAACTCCCGCGGCGTCGTGATCATGGGCACCATGATCTTGAGCGGGCCCAGGGCGGCGGCGCGCGCCAGCGCGCGCAGCTGGGCGGTGAGGACGTGTGGATGGCGCAACGACAAGCGCACGCCGCGCACGCCCAGGAATGGGTTGTGCTCGCCGTCGACGGTATAGCCCGGTATCGGCTTGTCGCCGCCGGCGTCCAGCGTGCGGATGGTCACCGGCCGGCCGCCGGCCCAGAGCATGATTCGCCGGTAGGCCGCATATTGCATTTCCTCGTCGAGCAGCTCGTCCAGCGTGCGCAGCAGCAGCTCGGTGCGGACGAGGCCGATGCCGTCGCAATGGGCAGGATCAATCCGGTCCAGCTCCAAACCGTCGGCGACATTGATGAGCACCTGAACGCGCTCGCCGCTTGCGGTGACCGCGGCCTGGGCCAGATGATGCACTTCTTCGGCTCGCATCCTTTCGTCCGCATTGCGGCGCGCCGCGAAGTTCGCCGCTTCCTCGACGCCGGGCGAGGCGATCAGGACGCCATTGCCGCAGTCGAGGATCCCATGCTCGTGGCCGCGCAGATCCGCGCGCTCGGCGCCGACGATCATTGGCACGCCGCGCGAGCGCGCCAGCATCGCGACGTGTGAGTTCGGGCTGCCTTGGAACAGCACGGCGCCCCCGCCGCCCCACTCGATCTCGAGAAACCGTGACGGCGGCAGATCGTCGGCTACCACGATCGAGCCAGCGGTGACCTTGGCGGCAGCAGTGCCCGCGAGATGCCGCAGCACGCGGTCGCGCAGGTCCCGCAGATCCGAGGCCCGCGCCCGGAAATACAGATCCTCGGCTTCGTGATACCCGAGAATTTCCGTTTCCATCGAGGCGCGCCACGCGTGTTCGGCCTGCGCGCCGGCTTCGATGCCTGCGAATGCCGGGCGGGTCAACTCCTCGTCGCCGAGCATCTCGATCTGGAAAGCGAGGATGTCTTCGGCCGCACCGTTCTGCGCCTTGCTCGCGAGTAGCACACCGAGTTCGTCCCGGGCCCGCGCAATCGCCTCTCGCAGTTTCACCGTCTCCTGTGCCGTCGTCCCGCGCGCGCGCGAGGCCCCATCGATGCCATCGTCAAGCAGCACCAGCGGCCCGCGCGCGAGACCCGGGGAAACCGGAGTACCGCGCAGCAGCACCGCGGACTTCCTGTCACTTTGCACAGTCCGTCCCATCCGCAAAATCGCTCTGGACCAGGGACGCCAGGGCGTTGACCGCTTGCTCTGCGTCTTCGCCTTCCGCAGCGAAATAAAGCGTGGCGCGGATGGGAGCCTTCAATGCCAGGACGCGGGAGACGCTCTTTGCATTCGTCCATGGCCCTTCGGCGGAAAGTCCGATCCGGACCTCGGCCCCGAAGGTCTTGGCGAGCTGGCTCACCTTGATCGAGGGGCGTGCATGCAGCCCCCCTTCGTGGGTGAGCACGACGGCGCAGCTCGCGCGCGCACCGGTCGCCGCCTGCAGGGCCGCTTTCTCTCGCATCGTCATTGGATCGCTCATCGCCGGTACAACTCCTCGGCCGCGCGCCGTACTTCGGCGAGC
>DASYPC010000070.1:0-4736 GCA_036007105.1 Burkholderiales bacterium
GGTGGCCGGGTCATGAAGAACGTCGCCGGCTACGACGTCTCGCGCCTGCTCGCCGGGTCGCTCGGCACGCTCGGCGTCCTCGTCGAAGTTTCGCTCAAGGTCCTGCCGCGGCCGGTCTCCGAGTGCACGCTGCAGCTCGAAATGCCGGAGGCCCGTGCGATCGAAGCCATGAATCGCTGGGCTGGTCTGCCGTTGCCCGTCTCTGCGACCGCGTGGCAGGACGGTGTTCTCGCCGTGCGGCTCTCCGGCGCGACAAGCGCGCTGGCCGAGGCGGCGAAGCGTCTCGGCGGCGAACGGACCGAAGGCGCAGCGATGGAGCCGTTCTGGGAAGGGATCCGCGAGCAGACCGATCCATTCTTTTCCGGGCCGGACCCGCTGTGGCGCTTGTCGGTGCCCCCGGCCGCGCCGCCGCTCGAGCTCCCCGGCGCGCAACTGATCGAGTGGAACGGCGCATTGCGCTGGGCGAGGACGAGCGCGCCCGCGACAGCGGTGCGAGCGGTCACGGACCGGGCCGGCGGACACGCGACTTTGTTCCGGGGCCCGGACCGGTCCGCGGGCGTCTTCTCCGCCTTGTCTCCGGCGCTCGCGCGGCTGCACCGCGAGCTGAAGGCCGTCTTCGATCCGGCCGGAATCCTCAACCGCGGCCGGCTGTATGCGGAGACCTAGGCCTTGCCGGGAGGGGTGCGCGCTTTGCGCGCCACTTTTGCGGCTTCGGCCATGAACGCGGCTGCGCGCTCTTCTTCCACGCGCTTGCGCGCCGAGTATCTGCGCACCGCGATCCACACCCCGACCACGCAAGCCACGAGCAACGCGAGCGCGAGAACGTTGAACATCTTCGCCATCGGGAAAGTATAGCGAGGCGGTCGGAATGCAGACGCAACTCGCCGATTTCATCCGCGGCACGCCTGCGGGACTGGAAGCCGAGGCGATCCTGCGCAAGTGCGTGCATTGCGGCTTTTGCACGGCGACCTGCCCGACCTATCAGCTGCTGGGCGACGATCTGGACTCGCCGCGCGGGCGGATCTATCTGATGAAGCGCGCGTTCGAGGGTGGAGAGATCACGGAACGCACGCGGCTGCACCTGGATCGCTGCCTGACCTGCCGCGCGTGCGAGACGGCGTGTCCGTCCGGAGTCAAGTACGGGCGACTCGTGGACATCGGGCGCAATCTCGTCGAATCGCGCACCAAGCGCAGCCTTTGGGACCGCTGCAAGAGGTCCGTGCTTGGATTCGTGCTGCCGCGAACGGCGCTGTTCCGCGCGGCGCTGCGGGCCGGCCAGCTCGTCCGCGCGTTGCTCCCGAGTGCGTTGCGCGCCAAGGTTCCGCCGCCCGCCGCTGCGCCCGGCACGTGGCCTGCACCGCGCCATGAGCGCAGGATGCTCGCGCTCGCCGGCTGCGTGCAGCCGGCGCTTGCGCCGTCGATCAACGCCGCTGCGGCGCGCGTTCTCGACCGGCTCGGGATCTCGCTCGTCGAGGCACCCGATGCAGGATGCTGCGGCGCGCTGCGGTTTCACTTGAACGACCAGCGCGGCGGCCTCGACGACATGCGCCGGCTGATCGACGCGTGGTGGCCGTTTGCCGAGGACAAGCAAACCGAGGCGATCTGCATGACCGCGAGCGGCTGCGGCGTGACGGTCGAGGAGTACGCGCACCACTTCGCCAACGACCCGGACGAGCGCGTGCGTGCCGCGCGGATCTCGCTGCTCGCCAAGGATGTTTCCGAAGTGATCGCGGCCGAAGCGCCGGCACTGGAAAAGCTGCTTGCAGGACGCAAGTCCCGCGGGCGGGTTGCGTTTCATTCTCCATGCACGCTGCAGCACGGGCAACAGATCCACGGCGTCGTCGAAGGCTTGCTGCAAAAAGCAGGTTATGAGCTGGTGCCGGTCGCAGACGCGCAGTCGTGCTGCGGATCCGCGGGGACCTATTCGATCCTGCAGCCCGATCTGTCGCTGCAACTCAGAGCGCGCAAGATCACCGCGCTCGAATCGGGCGCGCCCGCGACGATCGTCACCGCGAACATCGGCTGCCTCACGCACCTGCAGGGCGGAACGGCGAGGCCGGTGCGGCACTGGATCGAACTGCTCGATGAGGCGCTGCAAGAGTAGAATTTCGCCATGAACGCTCCCGTCGCTGCCGGCCGGCTCGCCAGCGCAGATTCCGAAGTCAAGGTCGTAAAGACCGCGTGCCCGCACGACTGCCCGGATACCTGCGGCATGCTGGTCACCGTAAAGGACGGTGTCGCACTGAAGATCCAGGGTGATCCGTCGATGCCGTTCACCGACGGGACGCTCTGCACCAAGGTCGCGCATTACCTCGAACGCACCTATTCTCCCGACCGCCTGCTCTACCCGATGCGGCGCGTTGGAGCGAAGGGCAAAGGCGAATTCAGGCGCATCACCTGGGACGAGGCGCTCGACGAAATTACGGCGCGCTTCAAGGCGCTCGCCGCCGACGACCCCGAGACGATCCTGCCGCTCAGCTATGCGGGCACGATGGGCATGGTCCAGTACGCCTCGATGGACCGGCGCTTCTTCCACCGCCTCGGCGCATCGCTGCTCGACCGCACGCTGTGTTCCTCGGCCGGCAAGGCCGGCATCAAGGCGACGCTCGGCGGCTCGGTCGGAATGGACCCGGAGCGTTTCGACGAGGCGAAGCTGATCATCCTGTGGGGCGCGAACCCGGTCGTCTCCAACCTGCACCTGTGGTCGCGCGTGCAGGAGGCGAAGCGCCGCGGCGCGAAGATCATCGCGATCGATCCCTATCTCAGCCTGTCGGCGGAAAAATGCACGCAGCACATCGCTCCGCTGCCTGGCACCGACGGCGCGCTCGCGCTCGGCCTGATGCATCTGCTGATCGCGGAAGCGATGATCGACCGCGACTACATAGAGCGCTACACGGTCGGATTCGACGAGCTCGCCGCGCGCGTGCGGCAGTACACGCCGGAATGGACGGCGCGCACTTGCGGGCTCGAAGTCGCGGAAGTGGTGCAGCTCGCGCGCGAGTACGGCACGACGAAGCCGGCCGCGATCCGGCTCAACTACGGGATGCAGCGCCACGCGGGCGGCGGGATCGCCGCGCGCAACATCGCCTGCCTTCCGGCGCTCACGGGGGCGTGGCGCGACGCGGCGGGCGGGATCGTGCTCACGACTTCGGATTTCTATTCCTTCAACCATGCCGGGCTCGAGCGCGCCGACCTGCTCGGCGCGCGCCGGCCGCGCGTCATCAACCATTCAGCGCTCGGCGATGCGCTCACTGCGGCGCAACCGCCGGTGCGTGCGGTGCTCGTCTACAACAACAATCCGGTCGCGGTCTGCCCGGATTCCGCGAAGGTTGTCGCCGGCTTCGAGCGCGAAGAGCTGTTCTGCGTGGTGATGGATTCGTTTCTCACCGACACCGCGGACTACGCCGACATCGTGCTGCCCGCGACGACGCAGCTCGAGCACTACGACATACACAAGTCCTACGGCCATCTCTACGTGCTCGCGAACAACCCGGCGATCGCGCCGGTTGGCGAATCGCTGCCGAATTCGGAAGTCTTCCGGCGGCTCGCCGCGCGCATGGGATTCGACGAGCCGTGCTTCCGCGATTCCGACGAGGACATCTGCCGGACCGCGCTGGAATCGAAACAGCCGCGGATGCGCGATGTCGCGTGGGAAGCGGTGAAGGAGAGCGGCTGGCAGCGGCTCGCGGTGCCGGAGCGCTTCGCGCCGTTCGCCGAAGGCGGCTTTCCGACGCCGTCGGGCAAGTGCGAGTTCAAGAGCTCGCTGCTCGCGGGCCAGGGGATGGACCCGCTGCCGTTCTTCAACCCGCCGGCCGAGTCGGTGGCGAGCAACCCGGAGCTCGCGAAGCGCTTTCCGCTCGCGTTCCTGTCGCCTCCCGCGCGCAACTTCCTCAACTCGAGCTTCGCGCATCTGAAGCGCTTCCGCGACATCGAAGGCGAGCCGCGGCTGGAAATGCATGCCGAGGATGCCGCGGCGCGCGGGATCGCCGATGGCGACCTGGTGCGCGTTTACAACGATCGCGGCAGCTACCAGCTGCGCGCGTGCATCAACGACAAGCCGCGCCGCGGCGTGGTCGTTGCGCCGTCGGTCTGGTGGCGCAAGTACGCGCCGGACGGGCGCAACGCCAACACCGTCACCTCGCAGCGCATCGCGGATCTCGGCGGCGCCGCGACGTTCTACGATTGCCTCGTGGAGGTCGAGAAGGTTTGAGCCTCCCGGCTCGCGTCTTCGGCTAGTCCCGCCATGTTCCCCGAGCACATCCCTGAGCGCGCGGGAAGCCGCGACTGGGCGCAGTTCGCGCACTTGGCGCGCTTCGTCGTGCCGTACCGAGGGCGAGTCGCTGCGGCGCTCCTCGCGCTCCTCGTTGCGGCGGCCTGCGTGCTTGCGTTCGGGCAGGGCCTGCGCAGCGTCATCGATACCGGTTTTGCTTCGGCGGACTCGGACGTGCTCGACCGCGCACTGTTCGGCGTGATCGTCCTGTCGATCGTGCTTGCGGCCGCGACCTACGCCCGCTTCTACCTGATGATGAGCATCGGCGAGCGGGTGGTCGCCGATATCCGGCGCGCGGTGTTCGATCACATCCTGTCGTTCGCGCCGAGCTATTTCGAGAGCGTGCGGACGGGCGAGGTGATCTCGCGCCTTACCAACGACACGACCCTGCTGCAGGCCGTGATCGGTTACGGCTTTTCGCTCGCCGTGCGCAATTCGCTGCTGCTCGTCGGCGCGCTCGCGATGC
>DASYPC010000071.1:0-8002 GCA_036007105.1 Burkholderiales bacterium
TCATCCGCCGGTGCTTCGTCCCCTGCGGCAAGTGCCGCGCACAGCGCCGCCGCGGAGCGCTCGGCGGGGCCGCTGCGCAGCTCGCCGTTGCGCAGTCCCATGATCAGCGCGCCGAACCGATCGCCGCCGGCGGCCGCGGCCCAGCCGGTCAGCGCCGCGAGCTCGGCCGCGACGACGGACTTGAATGCGGCGCGCGTGCCGAAGCGCATCGGCCCGCGCTGATCGACGAGGCAACAGAGATCCTCGCTGCGTTGCACCCGGTAGAGCTTGGTGTGTCCGCGACCGGTGCGCGCCGTCACCCGCCAATCGATGCGCCGTACATCGTCGCCGGACGAGTAGAGGCGTGACTCGGCGTAGTCCATGCCCTGGCTGCGCGACTGCGCGCGCTCTCCTTCGCGCGCCTCGTCGTCGAGCGCGAGCGCTCTGCGCATCGCGGCGCCATAGCGCCGCAAGTCGAGCAGCGCGCCGAGCGCCGGCTGTACGCCGCGTGGTATGTGCCGCGGTAACGCTGCGTGCACGCCACGCATTGGCATTACGGCACCGGCACGCGTCCGATGAGCCGAGCGATGATTTCGTCGGCCCCGGCGCTGTCGGCGCGCGCCTGGTAGGAAAGCAGCAAGCGGTGGCGCAGCACGTCCGGGGCGATCGCCTGGATATCCTCAGGCGAGACATAGTCGCGTCCCGCAAGCCAGGCATGCGCACGCGCCGCGCGGTCCAGGCCGATGCTCGCGCGCGGACTTGCCCCGAGCCGGATCAACGGCGCGAGGTCGGCGTCGTATGCGCCCGGATTGCGCGTCGCCAGCACCAGCTCGAGAAGGTACCGCTCGAGCGCGCCTGCCATATGCAGCGCGAGCACCTCGCGCCGTGCGGCGAGCACCTGCTTCATCGACGCGATCGCCGCGGTCGAGCCGCGCTCCTTCGCGCCCTCGCCGGCGGCGGCGCGCGCGGCGTCTTCACGCGCGAGCTGCAGGATCGCGTGCTCGGCTTCCGGTGCCGGGTAGCCGACCTGGATATGCAACAGGAACCGGTCGAGCTGCGACTCCGGCAGCGGGTACGTGCCGTCCTGCTCGAGCGGATTCTGCGTCGCCATGACCATGAAGAGCGCGGGCAACGCGAACGTTGCGCGGCCGACGCTCACCTGCCGTTCCTCCATGGCCTCGAGCAGCGCCGACTGGACCTTGGCGGGCGCGCGGTTGATCTCGTCCGCAAGGACGAGGCTGCGAAAGAGTGGTCCCGGGCGGAACTCGAACGTCCCGGTCTCGGCGCGGAACACCTCGGTCCCGGTGATGTCGGCCGGCAACAGATCCGGCGTGAACTGGATGCGATGGAAGTCCGCCTCGACCAGCTGCGCGAGCGTCTTCACCACGGTGGTCTTGGCGAGTCCCGGCACGCCTTCCACGAGGACGTGCCCGTCGCACAGCAGCGCGATCAGGAGGCGCTGCTTCAGCGCGAACTGGCCGACGATTCGCGCATCGAGTGCCGCCGCGATCGCGTCGAACACCTCGCGCGGCGGGGCCTGCGCGAGGTGCGCCAACGAAGCCGTATCCCGCAACATGCCGCAGAGCGCTCCCGCCGATCCGGATACCCGGAACGGTGACACATCCCTGTGGGGCGAACAAGAGGTCGATTCTCGCGCTAGGCAACGCGGGGAGCGGGTTCGACGTAGACGTTGCGACAGCGCGTCTCGCGAACGAGGAATGCCGCCACTACGCCGGAGAGGGCAATTGCCGCAAGCAGCGCGGCCGCGAACCGGTAAGCGTCGAGCGCCGTACCCGCACCGGCGCGGTCGAGCACCCAGCCCACCATAGGCTGAAAGAGCGCGGTGCCGAGAAAGCCGGCGGTATTGACGAGACTCGTCGCGGTGCCGGCGAGCGCCGGCGGATTGAGCTCTTTCGCGAGCGCCCAAGCGAGGCTCGCCCCGGAGATCCCGATGCCCATCAGCGCCGCGGCCACGAGCGAAGCGGGCAACGGGAGTCGCCAGCCGAGGATCCACGGCAGCCAGCTCACGAGGTAAAGGAGCGCGAGCACGCGCAACAGCGGCAGACGCCGTCCCATTCGATCGGAGAGCGTCCCGACCGCGAACGATCCGAACGCGAGGCCGAGAATCATCATCGTGACGTGCAGCGTTGCGCTCGCACGGCCCATCCCGAGGCCGTCGGTCAGATACGGCACCGCCCACAAGCCGGCAAACGTCAGATACGAGCCGATCATGCCGAGGTGCATGCCGAAGCCGGGCCAGGTATCGCGGTTCGTCGCCACGCGAACGACGCCGTCCCACCAGCCCGCGTGCGTCGGCACCGCATCGCTTGCGCCCTCGAGCGCACGCGCCGACGGCAGGCCCGCCTCGCGCGGATCGTCGCGCACCCAGAGCCAGATGCAGAGCGCGAGCACGAGCGAGACCCCGCCCGCGACGGCAAAGACATCGCGCCAGGAGACGTATTGCGTGATCCACGCGAGCGGGACCGTCGCGAGCACTCCGCCCACGTTTCCGAGCAGCATCAGCACGCCGACCCAGGTGCCGAATTCCCGCTCGCGGTACCACGAGGCGATCAGCTTCAGCACCGACACGAACGCCACTGCGACGCCGAACCCGACGAGCGCCCGCGCTGCCAGCAGCCAGCCGACGCTCGGCGCGAACGCAAACAGGATCGATCCGACGCCGGCGACGATCGAGCCTGCGGTGAACAGGCGCCGCGGGCCGATCGAATCGGCGAGCACCCCGGAAGGCAGCTGCATCGCGGCGTACGGATAGAAATAGAACGCCGCAATGAAGCCAAGCGCAGTCGCGCTTGCACCGAACGTCGCGCGCAGGTCGGTGACGATGGCGCCGGGCGCAAGGCGATGGAAAAATGCGAGGATGAATGCCGTGGCCCCGAGACCGAAGGCGAGCCGGCGCAGCCGGCGGTAACGGGCCGAGGCGTCCAAGGAACTAGCCGGACTTATCATGAGCCCAGGCATGTTAGTCGTGTTCATTGCGCCGCGCGCCGCTGCTTACCATCTCCAGGCGGCGTATCATTTGCGTCCTAGTCACCGCGCATGCACCCCATGAAGCAGCCTGTCATCCACGTCGATCCTGAAGTCCAAGGCGGAGTGCCGGTTTTCTCCGGCACGCGGGTACCGGTCAAGAACCTCTTCGACTACCTCGAAGCCGGGGACTCGCTGGACGACTTCCTCAGATCGTTTCCATCCGTGACACGAGATCAGGCGGTCGCCGTGCTGGAGCAGGCGCGCGACGCATTGGTGCCTGATGCGCATCCTGCTTGACGAATCGCTTCCCGCGGAGTTGCAGGCAGAACTGCCAGGTCACGAGGTTCGCACGGTTCGGGACATGGGATGGTCAGGTCTGAAGAATGGCGAGCTGCTTGCTCGCAGCGCAAATCAGTTCGACGTATTCCTCACCGCTGACCAGAACCTGCAGTATCAGCAGAACCTGCTGACGCTTCCTGTTGCGGTCGTCGTGCTTGCGGCAAAGAGCAATCGGATCGCCGATCTTCGGCCGTTGATTTCCGAACTGACTACGACGCTTTCCGGACTTCTACCTCGCACGTTGAAGCAGATTGGTGACCGGCTAAGGTAAGGCCGCAGTTCCGGACGCGTACCGTTCGCGCAAAAGAGCTGCGGCAGCGAGATCCTCGAGCGCCGTGCCGACGGACTTGAAGAGCGTGATCTCGCCCACGCTCTCGCGTCCTGGCTTTTCGCCACGGCACAGTTCGGCGAGCTCCGCGCGAATGTCTGAGCGTGCTAGCACGCCGGCTCGTATCGGCTCAACCACATCACCGCCCTCAGCAAGCGCACCCAGATACGTGTCGACGAAAACGCTCGCCATCGCTACGAGCTCGTCGTCAGCCTCCCGCATCGTCGGTGTAAAGCCGCCCACCAGATCGACGTGCGTGCCGGGTCGCACGTCCGCTCCGTGCACGATTGGCAGCGCGGCCGTGGTCGCGCAGGTCACGACGTCGGCTTCGGCAAGTGCTTGCCGCAGGTCGGTCACCGCGATTGCGTTCAGCCCCTGCGCAGCGAGCCGCTTGGCAAGCGCGCGGACCTTGTCCGCGGCACGTCCCCAGACCAGGACCCGCGTGAACTGCCGCACGGCTGCATGGGCAGCCGCCATGTACGGCGCGAGCTTTCCTGTGCCGATCACCAGCAGCGTCGCGCTCTCCGGCCGCGAGAGATAGCTCGAAGCGAGCGCGGATGCGGCCGCGGTGCGGCGCAACGTCAGCGCTTCACCATCGATCAGCGCGAGCGGATGGCCGGTCGAGCCGTCGAGCAGCACGTACGTCGCGGCCACGGTCGCGGCGCCGCGCGCGGCATTTCCGGGGAACGCGGTGACGATCTTCACGCCGAGCGCTTCGCCTTCGCGCCACGCGGGCATCAGCAGAAGCCGCGCGTTCTCGTGCTCGCTCACCTTGTGCGCATGGCGCAGCGGCACGCTCGCGCCCTTCGCAAAGGCCTGCCTCAACTCCTCGATCAGGGCGGGATAGTCGAGCGCCGCATGAACCTGCTCGGCCGAGTAGTAGGGAATCGCGCTCAAACCCGGCAATCCAGATTCTTCGGATGGGTCGGCGCCAGAACTTGATACACGTTGCGGACCGCCGGTGAAAGGCTTGCCGGATCCACCCGGCTCCCGGGCGTCGTGTTGCCCGGTGCGGGATCGAAGAACAGGCAGTACCAGCCCTGCGGTAACGTTCCCGTCCGGCAAGCCTGCGCTTGCGCGCGCGCCTGACGGCGCACGTGCCGGACCGCGAGCTCGATCTGTCCCTGCCGCGCGCTCCACTGAGGGTTCCAACCGCGTTCGGGTTCCGCTTCGGCAAGAGGAGCCGCGAGCGCATCGAAAACGGACAGCAGATCGCGCGCCTCTGCCTCTCTCCCGACGGACATGAGGTAACGATGCCAGTAGACAGAGATCCAGACGGGTGCGGGCTGCCACTGCGGAATCCTCCACGGCGCGGCATGCACGAACGGCTCGGTGACCGCCTCGATGAGCAGGCACGCCGACGGCGGCACTGCGGAATCGGGCGAAGGAAACAAGCAGCGCTCCACCAGTTCGAAGAAGCCGCTCACTGGAGCCACCGCGGCCCTCTGCTCTTTCGTCGGCAACGAGAGCGTCTCGATGAAACGAGGACCCTTGTAGTTGGCGGAGAGATCAATGAGGCCGCTTCCCCGGTTCTCCAGGCGATAGTGCGGGTGCTCCGGTGCATTCCGGTACGGCAGCGGCGGCCGCGGATCGAGCGAGGGCAGTGCTGCGGCGCGCAGCAATCCCGGATCTCCATCGACCCACACGACGAGGTCGTCGTCGATGATCCAGGCCCATGTCATACAGATGGCTTCATCGACGTTCCGGCCGGGATCGATCGACCACAGGTAGTTGTGGTAGCCCTCTTGGGTGACCAGGACGACGCGCTCGCCGTACCACCGAACGACGCTCGCGGTGCACCCTTCGTAACCCCAGTCGCTGGTGTCGTGCCGGCTCAGCGTGCGTTCATAAAAAACCCGGCCACCGGCGGCGACCTTCAGGATCGCGATGTCGTTGCGCGATTCGATCCACGCGATGCGGCCGCTTGAGTCCGAAGCTGCTGATCGAAGCTCGTCCGCGGTCATCGGCTCAGATATCGCGAAAATCTCCGTGCCGCCCCTTGCCCGAGGCGAACCGCTTTGCGCCTTCTGCGCCTTCCGCGACGAACGCCGGAATGCCGTTGTACCACTCGCGCCGCATCCCTTCGCGGATCGAGAGGCCCTGCTGCGCATACACCGAGCGCCGGTCGGCGCGCATGCAGGCCTGCGGAAAGCGCGCGATCTCGTGCGCCATCGCCTCCGCGAACTCGCGCGAGCCGCCGTCGGGCACAACGTGCTCGCACGCACCGATGCGCAGCGCTTCCTCTGCGGGCACTTTACGCCCGGTGAGGATGATCTCGAGCGCACGCCCGGTGCCGACGAGACGCGGCAGGCGCACGGTACCGCCATCGATCAGGGGCACGCCCCAGCGCCGGCAATAGACGCCGAAATACGCCGATTGCTCCATCACGCGCAAGTCGCACCAGAGCGCGAGCTCGAATCCGCCGGCGACCGCAGGACCGGCAACCGCCGCGATGACCGGCTTGTCGAGCTCGAGCCGCGTCGGGCCGAGAGGCCCGCGCGGCAGCTGTCCGTTCTCGCGCACCCGCTCGTCGAGCGGATAGGCAATCTCGTCGAGCGGGCTTGCGTCCTCGACGAGCGAAGCGCCGTATTTCAGGTCCCAGCCGGCGCAGAACGCGCCGCCCTCGCCCCACAGAACTGCGACCGCCGCGTCGCGATCGCGATCGAACGCGACGAAGGCGTCCATCAGCGCGTTCGCGCTCTCCGGATCCATCGCGTTTCTCGCCTGCGGCCGCGAATGGATCACCGTCCACACCTTGCCCTTCTTTTCGATCCGCACTGCCATATCAAGCTCCTTTTTGCGAAGTGCGCTTGCGCCGCGGCACGCGCGGCTCGGGAATCGGCCGGCCGCTGTCGCGCCACTTCACGGCTGCGTGAAAGCCATTTTGCTCCGCGTACCCCTTGAACCACAGCCCCTCGGGTGAATGCCGCGTGATGCCGTCGAACAGCGTCGCGATCATCTGCGTGCTCGCGAGGCCCATGTTCTCGTAGGCCTGGTTGATCATCAGCTTTTGCATCATCAGCTGATTCTTCGGCACGCCGGCCATGCGTTTGGCAAGCGCGGTCACTGCGGCGTCGAGCTTCGCCGCCGGAACCGAGTCGTACACGAGTCCCCATGCCTTGGCGGTCTTGCCGTCGATCGTGTCGCCAGTCAACAACATTCGCTTGGCCTTCTCCGCGCCGAGCCGGTACACCCACATCGCAGTAGTCGGGCAGCCCCACACGCGCGCCGGCATGTAGCCGATCCGCGCGTCGTCCGCCATGACGACGAGATCCGCACAGAGTGCGATGTCGCTGCCGCCCGCGACCGCGTAGCCATGGACCTTGCAGATCACGGGCTTGTAGCTGCGCCAGATGGAGAAAAAATTCTCGGTGTTGGCCTTCATGCCCCGATAGTCCCGCATCGGATCCCACGGCATCGGCTGCGTCCAGCGGTTCTCGGGATCGCCTTCGGCGAACTTCTTCAGGTCGTAGCCCGCGCAGAACGCGCGACCTGCGCCCGCGAGCACGACCACGTGCACGCGATCGTCGGCGTTCGCGGCTTCGATCGCGCGGCGGATTTCTCCGGGCATCCTTTCGTTGATCGCATTGAGCCGTTCCGGCCGGTTGAGGGTGATGCGCGCGATGCGGCCGTCGACCGCGTAGCGCAGCGTGCTGAGTCGCATGACACGTCCTTTCACCGGTCCTCCCGAAGGAGCAGGCCGGCCATGTTGAAGCCGCCGTCCACATTGAGCGCCTGGCCGGTCACGTAGGAAGCATCGTCGCTCGCGAGGAAGAGCACCACGCGTGCGATCTCCTCCTCGCTGCCGTAGCGCGCGAACGGGATCCGCGCCTTGTACTCGGCAACCGTGCGCGCATCGTGCATACGGCCCGCGAGCTCGGTCGCTACCGGTCCCGGCTGGACCGCGTTCACGCGCACGCCGAACGGCGCAAGCTCCACCGCCAGTACCCGGGTGAGTGCATTGACCCCGCTTTTCGACGCGCCGTACGCACCGCGACCCACACCCCCGGTCTCGGCGGTGATCGAAGAGAGGTTGACGATCGACCCGCCGCGCTGCCCGCTCATGATCCTCGCAGCCTCGCGGCAGCACAGGAACGTGCCGGTGAGATTCACGCCGATGACGCGGTTCCATTCCTCGAGCGTGGTCTCGGCCACCGGGCGCGCGAGCCCGACGCCGGCGTTATTCACGAGCACGTCGAGCCTGCCAAAGCGCTCCCGGAGCGCAGCGAAGAGCGCGTGCACGTCGTCTTCGCGCGAGATGTCCGCGCGCCAGGCAAGCTCGCCCTGCGCGTCGAGGTCGCAAATCGCGACCGTGGCTCCTTCGTCCCGAAACACCTGCGCTATCGCGCGCCCGATGCCGCGGGCGGC
>DASYPC010000072.1:0-3625 GCA_036007105.1 Burkholderiales bacterium
TCGCGCCGGGCGCCGCGGCAACCTTGATCGTGAGCGCCCGATCGTGCGCGGAGATTCCGGTCGCGATGCCTTCGGCCGCTTCGATCGATGCCGTGAAATTGGTGCCGTGGCGCGAGCGGTTCTCGCTCACCATCGGCTTGAGCCCGAGGCGCGCCGCATGCTCGGGCAGGATCGGCATGCAGACGAGGCCGCGGCCGTGGCGGGCGAGGAAGTTCACCTTTTCCGCGCTGACGAAATCCGCTGCGAACACGAGGTCGCCCTCGTTCTCGCGGTCCTCGTCGTCCACCAGGATGACGATGCGGCCCGCGCGAATCTCGCCGATGATCTCGGCGATCGGGCTGATCGCGGTTCTTTCGCGGCGCATGGCGCGGATTATATGCCGCGCCGGACCCCCCGAGTCCGAGGGGCCGATGCAGACGCGCTACTCGGCGCTGCCGGTTTCGCTCTCGGCGCCGCCGGTCCGCTCGCGGATGCGCGCCGACTTGCCGGAGCGCTTGCGCAGGTAATAGAGCTTGGCGCGCCGCACGTCGCCCTTTCTCTTCACCTCGATCGACGAGATGAGCGGCGAATACGTCTGGAATGTGCGTTCCACGCCTTCGCCCGAGGAGATCTTGCGCACGATGAACGAAGAGCGCAGCCCGCGGTTGCGCTTGGCGATCACGATGCCCTCGAATGCCTGCTCGCGCTTCTTGTCGCCTTCCACCACGCCGACGCGCACGACGAGCGTGTCGCCCGGCGAGAAGTCCGGGACGCTCTTGCCGAGCCGCTTCATCTCTTCCTGCTCGAGTCGCTGGATCAGATTCATTTCTGCACTCCCTCTTCGCGCTGGAACTCGTCCAGCAGCCTGGTTTCCTCGTCGCTCAGCCTGCGTGCCGCGATCAGGTCGGGCCGGCGCAGCCACGTTCGGCCGAGCGACTGCTTCAATCGCCAGCGCCGGATGTTCTCGTGATGCCCCGAGAGCAGCACCTCCGGCACCCGCTCGCCTGCGAACTTCTCGGGCCGCGTGTATTGCGGGCAGTCGAGCAACCCGTCGGCGAACGATTCCTCGACCGCCGATTCTTCGTCACCGAGCGCGCCCGGCAACTGACGCACCACCGCGTCGATCAACGCCATCGCCGCCAGCTCTCCACCGGTCAGGACGAAGTCGCCGAGCGAGAGCTCCTCGTCCACCCGGCGCCGCAGCAGCCGTTCGTCGACCCCTTCGTAGCGGCCGCACAGCAACGTTACCGCCTTGCGCCCTGCAACCTCAACCACCTTTGCGTGGTCGAGCCTGCGTCCCTGCGGCGAGAGGTACAGGACCGGTCCACCGCCCGCCGCGCGCACCGCGTCGAGCGTCTTCTCCAGCGGTTCGCCGAGCATCACCATTCCCGGGCCGCCGCCGTACGGCCGGTCATCCACGCTGCGGTACGCATCCGTCGTGAAATCGCGCGGATTCCACGCCTGGACCTGCCACAGCGCGCGCTGCAGTGCGCGCGCCGTGATGCCGCTCGCCGTCACCGCAGCAAGCATCTCCGGAAACAGCGTCACCACGTCGAAGCGGATCACCAGTCCGCTCCCCAGTCCACTTCGATCCGCCCGCCTTCGAGATCGACTCGCTTCACCACCGCCGGCACCCACGGCAGCAGGCGCTGACGTTTGTCGCCCGAAAGCTCCATCACGTCCTGAGCGCCGCTCGACACCACGCCCTTCACAACGCCGAGCACGAGGCCCTGGGCATTCACCACCTCGAGGCCGACCAGGTCGGCCCAGTAGTAGATCCCCTGCTCCGGTTCCGGCAGCGCCGACCGCGGCGCCGAAATCGTCTTGCCCTTCAGCGCCTGCGCCTGCTCGCGCGACTCGATCCCGGCAAGCTTTGCGAGCAGCCACGCCGAGTGCATCTTGGTGTGCTCGACGCGCTGTTCCACTCCGTCGAGCCACCAGGTTGCAAGCGCGGACAGCGCGGCACGATCGCCGGCTACCTTCATCCACCCGCGCACGCCGTAGGACCCGGCTGCACGGCCCAGCTCGATCAGCGCTTCAGGCTGCTTTCTTTGCAAACTGCCGGACGAGGCGGGTCACGGTTGGCGAGAGCTTCGCGCCCTTGCCCGACCAGTGGGTCACCCGCTCCAGGTTGACCCGCAGCGCTTCGCGCCCTTCGGGGGCTTTCGGATCGTAGAATCCGACGCGCTCGATGAAGCGCCCGTCCCGTGCGCGCCGCGAGTCGGCGACGACGACATGGTAGAAGGGCCGCTTCTTCGCGCCGCCGCGCGCCAATCGAATCACCACCATCGCAACACTCCGATCCGTGCGGAAAAAGGCGCGGATTATACGCGACGGCGCGGTGTTATGGGAAGCGAGCCTTCAGTGCTGCGGCACGATGACCTGGATGTGGTCGCGGCTGACGTTGAGGAACTTCGAGGCGATCATCTGACGCCCGCCCACGGCGAGTTCCCAGACTTCGGCATCGGTGATCGCAATAAAGCCCTTTGCCTCGCTCATGTAGTCGGTCACGCGCGCACCAGGGATCAGGTCGATATAGCCCTTGATGCGGTAGCTGCCCGTCAGGATCGTCACTTTGGTGCGGGTTTCGTTTTCCGGCATTCCGTTTCCTCCGTTAGCGCAGTCCAGGCAGCATTCCTTTCATGTTTCGCATCATGCGCGCCAGGTTGCCTCCTTTCATCATCTTCATCATCTTCTGCATCTGCTCGAACTGGTTCAGCAGGCGATTCACCTCCTGCACCGGGACGCCCGCCCCGGCTGCAATGCGGCGCTTGCGCGACGCCTTGATGACCTCCGGCCGCACGCGCTCGTGCGCCGTCATCGAATTGATGATGCCCTCGATGCGCTTCAGCTGAGTTCCGTCCTGCAGCTGCGCCGGCTGGATGTGCCCCACCAGCTGGGCGGGCAGCTTGTCGGCGAGCGCGGCCAGGCCGCCCATCTTGTTCATCTGCTGGATCTGCTGCTTGAAATCCTCCAGGTCGAAGCCCTTGCCTTTCGTGATCTTGTCGGCGACGCGCTTGGCTTCCTTCAGGTCGACCTGCCGGTGCGCTTCTTCCACGAGCGACACGATGTCGCCCATGCCGAGGATGCGCGACGCCATGCGCCCCGGGTGGAACGCTTCGAGCCCGGTGAGCTTCTCGCCCACGCCCGCGAACTTGATCGGCTTGCCGGTCACGTGGCGCACCGAAAGCGCCGCGCCGCCGCGCGCGTCGCCATCGAGCTTGGTGAGTACGACGCCGGTGAGCGGCAGCGCGGCGCCGAATGCGCGCGCGACATTCACCGCATCCTGTCCCTGCATCGCATCGACGACGAACAGCGTCTCCGCGGGTTGCAGCACCTGCTCGAGCTCGGCGATCTCGCGCATCATCTGCTCGTCGATCGCGAGGCGCCCCGCGGTGTCGACGATGAGCACGTCGTAGTAGCGCAGCCGCGCGTGCTCGTGCGCCGTGCGCGCGATCTCGGCCGGCTGCTGCCCGATCTGCGACGGCAGAAAATCCACGCCCGCCTGCACGGCAATCATCTTCAGCTGCTCGATCGCCGCGGGCCGGTACACGTCGCAGGAAACGACGAGGACCTTCTTGCGCTGCTCGTGCTTGAGCATGCGCGCAAGCTTGCCCGCCGTCGTCGTCTTTCCGGATCCCTGCAG
>DASYPC010000073.1:0-14198 GCA_036007105.1 Burkholderiales bacterium
CGCACGAGCCGCGGCGCCGTGGCGAGCGACGGGCTGCGACCCGTCGAGTTCGAGGACCGCAGGTCCGGCCGAGAGCCAAAGCGCGTCACGTTCGACGCTGCGGACGGCGCCGCTACGCTGCAGCGCCAGGATCGCCTGAGCCTGATGTGGACGCTTGCTTTCGTGCCGCCGAACGCCGAGGTGATCATTCGCGTCACGGATGACAAGGGCGTCTCGACCCACGTGTACCAGCCCGCCGGGCGAGAGCGGGTGCGCGTACCGGCTGGAGAGTTCGACGCGCTCAAGCTCATTCGCAAGTACGACCAGCCGGGCAAGCGCTCGACCGAGCTTTGGCTCGCTACGGACAAGTCGTACCTGCCGGTGAAGATCGCCACTACGGACCGGGACGGAACGCGCTTCGAGCAGTCGGCGGTGCGGATCGCCACGCAATAGCGCTCGCGAATCGCGCAGTGAGCGACGTGAAACCCTCCGCCGCGCTTCTAGATCACGTGGAGACGCTGCTGGCCGAGCTGCTGCGCTTCGATCGTGCGGCCGACCAGGTCGTTTCCGCGTACTTCCGGGCGCACCGCAATCTCGGCCAGCGCGACCGCGCTTTTGTCGCCGAGACCGCGTACGCCGTGTTGCGCAGGCGACGCACGCTCGAAGCCGCGGCCGGAACGTCCGCACCCCGTTCACTTGCGATGGCGGCGCTCGCGCTGGTGCATGGACTTTCGGGCCGCGCACTGGAAGGCGTGCTGACGGAGGCCGAGCGCGTGCTGGTCATGCGCGTGCGTGCGGCGCAGCTGGGTGGTCTCGCGCCGGCGGTTCACGCCGAATGGCCCGACTGGTTGTGGGAGCGGCTGGCCGCGGCGCACGGCGCCGAGCAGGCAATGAAGATTGCACGTGGGTGCCTGAACGCCGCGCCGCTCGACCTGCGGGTGAATCTCGCGCGCATCACACGCGAAGAGGCGCTGGCACAGCTCGCTTTGCGCGGTTTTGGCGGCACACCGACCCCGTACGCTCCGTCCGGGATCCGGCTCGCGGGCCGGCCGCAGATCAACCGCGACCCGCTCTTCGAGCAGGGCCTGGTCGAAGTGCAGGACGAAGGCAGCCAGCTCCTCGCCTACCTTCTCGGCCCGCGACGCGGCGAGATGGTCGCGGATTTCTGCGCCGGCGCGGGCGGCAAGTCGCTCGCGATCGCCATGCTGATGCGCGGCGCCGGCCGCGTCTACGCGATCGACGTTTCCGCGAAGCGGCTCTCTGCGCTCGCGCCTCGCGCCGCGCGCGCGGGCCTCTCCAATATTCATCCGCTCGCGGTCGCGAGCGAGAACGATGTGCGAACGAAGCGGCTCGCGCGCAAGATCGATCGCGTGCTGGTGGATGCTCCGTGCAGCGGCTTTGGCACGCTGCGCCGCAATCCGGATCTCAAGTGGCGCTACGGCCCGGATCGGATCGATGCGCTCGCGGAGCAGCAGTTCAGCATTCTCGATGCGGCCTCCGGCCTCGTGAAGGCGGGCGGACGGCTGGTGTATGCGACGTGCAGCCTTCTCACGGCGGAGAATGAGGCGGTTGCGGATCGATTCGCTGCAGCGCATCCCGAATTCGCAACGCTCTCGTGCAAGGATCTGCTCGCCGCGCAGAGAATTCCGATCGAATGTGAAGAGCGATTGCGTCTCTGGCCGCACGAGCACGGCACCGATGCTTTTTTCGCGGCGGCGTTCGAGCGAAGGGCCAAGATGTTGTAATCTCCGCGGCTTCATGATGCGTGCGCTGATGGTGAATCCAGGCTACAAGCGGGACCGTGGCCCCGTCAACTTCTTCGGCTTTCGCGTGCACGCCGAACTCTGAACGGCTGTCACTTCCCGCTGATCGGAAGCGTCAGCAGCGGTCCCCCCCCGCCCTTGCCGGCGGCCAGCTCCAGGCGCGCGAGCTCCATCAACAACGAGAACGTCGACTTGCTGTCCTGGTCGGTCTTGTCGATGTAGAACCAGTAGTCGTTGTAGCGGGCCGCCACGTGCGCACCCGCCGGCCGTTCTTCTCCCTGCGCCCAGCGCACGCGAAACAGGCCTTTGGTCAGCGCGGCCCAGTCATAGAGCTGTCCGGACGGCTCGCGCGTCACCGTGACGAGACCGCCCGACACGTGCTCCGGCGGGATCTCGATTCCCGTCGACAGGTAGTACATGGCCTGCAGGAGCGAGCGAGTTTCCAGATCGATGTTCGTCACGCCTTCCGCAGGATAGGTGGCGGGGAACGGGGCCAGCACCTCTTGCGTGATGTCGTACTTTTTCAGACCGTGCTTGAGACGGAAGATGCGCGCGAATTCACGCATCTCGGCGCTGTCGACCGCCTGCGGGTCGATCAACAAAACCGGTTTCTGGACTTTCTTGGTCAGCGTCCACAAAGTACCCTTTTCATCGGGTAGGTATTCATAGCCGCTCTTGGCCGCTTCGATGATGTCCCGGGCAGTGACAACCGCGGCAGGCAACGCGCCACCGATCGTTTCGCTGCGCTCTTCGAGGCCGAAGACGATTTGCGAGCGATCCTGCAGCGTCTGCATCGCCTCGATGCCGCGCTGGAAGTCGATGTAGATCGGCGGCGCCTTCGGCGTGGGCCCGCTTGCCGTCTGCGCGTTCGATACCCAGTTGAGATTCTCGAGGTACAAACGGAACACGGTGGAGATGGGCCAGGTGGTCTTGGCCAGGTAGACAATTCCGTCGAGCGGCAACGGCGTGAACAGCTTGCGGGTGAATTCCTGATCGTCCAAGGGCGTCAGGCTGAACGTCGGACGATCGGCGCTCAGCACCTGGCCCTGCGGAAGGACGATCGTGAAACTGCGGTTGATGTCCGCTCCCGCGGCGGTGAAGAACGGCGTCAGCTGGAAGCTTTGCGAGCGCTCGAACTGCGCCGCGATTGCGGATACGGCCAGGCTGCTCGGCGTGTCCGTGTAGCGCAGGCGAACGATGTTGAGCAGCAGCTGTTCTTCGGTCGTCGCCTTTACGACCTCGTTGTACATCAATCGGGTCTGGTTCAGGGACTGCGGGCCGAGCATGCTGCAACCGCTGTCCACCGCACAAACCAGGAATACCGCAGCCGCCCGCTTCCATCCGGTCCATCTGTCGATCACGACGCCTCCCCTTGTCGTAGCCGCGGGCCGCGCGCGTACCCGTTACTTCAGGTACGACCGTAGCGGCCGAATGATTTCTCCCATATTCTGCCCAACCACTTTGGGGATCATCATATGCCTGCTGACCGCGCAAGCGTAGGGGCGTGGTCACGATCATCACCATCACCACGACCTCAACCTGCGCTCCTGTGGCTCAGCGTGCACGAGGAGCTCGTACACGTCTCCGTCGAGATCAATCGCAGCGCCTCTTCGGTACACTACTGGATCAACCATGACCGATAACGAGATCGGCCGGTTGCTCGCGGACTTGTGGTCGGACGTGCAGCAGCCCGCGATCCTCTGGCAAGCGGGCGTGCTCGTGCTTTGCATGCTGATCGCCCGCTGGGCGGCGCAGCTGCTGCAGTGGCGGGCGCCGGAGGAGAGCGCGGAGACGCTCAAGCGCGGCGCAGCCGCCTTCCGCCGCATCGTCTTCCCGCTGCTCGCAATGCTGCTGTTGATCGCCGGCCGCGCGCTGCTCGCCGGCTGGCACAACACCAACCTGCTCAGCGTGGCGATTCCGCTGTTCGGCGCGCTGGCCGGAATCCGCTTTGTGGTCTATCTGCTTGCGTTCTCGCGCGGGGGCTGGGTGGACGGGTTCGAGCGCGCGATCGTTGCCCTGGTTTGGACCGCGCTCGCGCTGCACCTGACGGGTTTGCTCCCCGAGATCGTCCGCTGGCTCTCGGACGTACAGCTCAGCGCCGGCGCGCACAAGCTTTCGCTCTGGATCCTGTTGAGCACCGCATTCTGGCTCGTCGTGACCCTGCTGCTCGCGCTGTGGGCAGGCAGTGCGCTTGAAGTGTGGCTCATGCGCGCGCCGACGCTCGATTCGAGCTTGCGCGCGGTGTTCGCGCGTCTCGGCAAGGCGGCGCTGCTGGTCGCCGCCGTGCTGGTGGTGCTGCCGCTGCTCGGCGTGGATCTCACCGTGCTCTCGGTGTTCGGCGGCGCGCTCGGCGTAGGGCTCGGGCTCGGCCTGCAGAAGATCGCGTCGAACTACGTGTCGGGCTTCATCATTCTGCTCGATCGGTCGATCCGGATCCGCGACGTGATCACCGCGGATCATCAGCACGGTGTCGTCACCCGGATCACGACCCGCTACGTGGTGGTGCGTGCGCTCACCGGCATCGAGGCGATCATTCCGAACGACACGCTGGTGACGACCACGGTGCTCAACCATTCGTACACCGATACGAAAGTGCGCCTTCCCTTGAAGCTGCAAGTCAGTTACGACACGGCAATCGAGCCGGTGCTGCAGCTGCTCATCGAGATTGCGCTGCGCCACGAGCGTGTGCTGCGCGACCCGGCGCCGACCGCGCACGTGTTGAACCTCGCCGACAATGGCATCGAGCTGGAGCTCGGCTACTGGATTTCGGACCCGGAAGACGGCAGCCAGAACGTGCGCTCCGACCTTAGCGTCGCCATCCTCGACGAGTTTCGCGCGCGCGGCATCGAAATTCCCTTTCCCCAGCGAGACGTTAGGCTCGTGCAGGGCAAAAGTGTGAACGAATCGGCCAGCCCGGGGTCGCATGCCCCATGACGATTCTCATTGCCGCGGGAGGGGGGTTCGCGTAGAATGCTCGGGTCTCCCTCTCTTAAATAACTATTTGATTTTCTATGCTTTTCTCAGGCTTGTTTGATCTTCCCTGGTGGGGCTCGGCGCTCGTCGCGCTGGGTCTGACCCACGTCACGATTGCCTCGGTGACGATCTATCTGCACCGCAACCAGGCGCACCGCGCGCTCGACCTGCACCCGCTGGTGTCGCACTTCTTCCGCCTCTGGCTGTGGCTCACTACCGGCATGGTCACCAAGGAATGGGCTGCGATCCACCGCAAGCACCACGCCAAGTGCGAAACCGCGGAGGATCCGCACAGCCCGCAGATCTACGGCATCAACCGGGTACTTTGGGGCGGCGTGTTCCTCTATGTCAGAGAGTCCCATCATCCCGAGACGATGGAGCGCTATGGCCACGGCACGCCCGACGACTGGGTCGAGCATAACGTCTACGCGCGCCACTCGATATACGGGCTTTGGCTGATGGGCGCTGTCAACGTCGCGCTGTTCGGTCTGATCCCGGGCATGGCGATCCTGCTGACGCAGATCGTCTGGATCCCGTTCTGGGCGGCGGGCGTGATCAACGGCGTCGGCCACTTTTGGGGCTACCGCAACTGGGACGTGCCGAACCCGGACGCGAGCCGTAACATCGTGCCGATCGGGATGCTGATCGGCGGCGAGGAGCTGCACAACAACCATCATGCCTATCCGGCCTCGGCCAAGTTTTCCCTGAAGTGGTACGAATTCGATCTCGGCTGGATGTACATCCGGGTGCTCGAAGCCTTCGGCTTTGCCAAAGTGAAGAAGGTTGCGCCGACGCCGCGCTTCTCGGATCCGAAGCCGGTGTGCGACGATCAGACGCTGCAGGCCATCATCGCCAACCGCTATGACGTGCTGGCGCGCTACGCCTCATCGATGAAGCGCATGTACCGGCAGGAGCTCGAGCGGCTCGGGCATTGGTCGCAGGAAGCCGAGTCGCTCAAGCCGCTGAAGCGATACCTCTCGCGCATGCATCGGGTCTCGGAATCCGAGCGCGCGCGCATGGCCGATGCGCTCAAGAACTCCAAGGCGCTCGCTACCGCGCTCGCGATGCGCGACGAGCTGGCAGCGCTGTGGGCGCGCTCGAGCGCCTCGCGCGAGCAGTTGCTCAAGCAACTCCAGGACTGGTGTCAGAAAGCGGAGGCGAGTGACATTGCGCCGCTGGTCGCTTTCTCGAAGCGGCTGCGCTCCTACGCCTGATCGCGGACCGCGCCAAAACAAAAAGCCCGCGCGAGCGGGCTTTTTTGTTTTGAGCAACCGGACGGTTACTTCAGTTTCGTTTCCTTGTAGAGCACGTGCTTGCGCACGCGCGGGTCGAACTTCTTGATTTCGATCTTGTCCGGTGTCGTGCGCTTGTTCTTGGTCGTGGTGTAGAAGTGACCGGTTCCCGCAGTTGATTCGAGCTTGATCTTTTCGCGCATGGTGGACTCCTCAGGCAGCCTTTCTCTTCGCTTCGATCTCGGCCAGCACCGCTTCGACGCCGAGCTTGTCGATCTTGCGCAGGCCCGCGGTCGAAACGCGCAGCCGCACCCAGCGGTTCTGGGTCTCGACCCAGAAACGGCGATAGTGCAGGTTGGGCTGGTAGCGCCGGTGCGTCTTGTTGTTGGCGTGCGAGACCAGATTTCCCTTCAGCGGCTTCTTGCCGGTTACATCGCAGACTCTTGCCATGGGGCGGCCCCTCGGGGATCGCGAAAAGGGGCGAATTGTACGCGAAAAGGGCTTCCCAAAGCCGCTAGAGCAGACCGCGCTCGGCGAACGACAGGCACTGGTTGCCGGCGACGATGAAGTGGTCGAGCACCTTGATCTCGACCAGCGCCAGCGCCTCCCGCAGCTGCCGGGTCAGCAGCTCGTCCGCCTGGCTCGGCTGGGCCACGCCCGACGGATGATTGTGGGCGAAGATCACCGCCGCCGCGTTGAAGCGGAGCGCCGTTTTCACCACTTCTCGCGGATAAACGCTCGTCTGCGTCAGCGTGCCGCGAAACAGCTCGATGGTCTTCAGCACCCGGTGCTGCGAGTCGAGCAGCAATGCAAGAAACACTTCGTGTTCCCGGCCGCCGAGCGTCAGGCGCAGGTAATCGCGCACTGCCGCGGGAGAACCGAGCGCGCCGCCGGTGTGAAGATTTTCCTGCAGGCAGCGCTTCGCCAGCTCGAGAACCGCGCCGAGTTGCGCAGTCTTCGCAACGCCGAGCCCCTTGATTCCTGCCGGAATCCGCCCGGCGCCCAGCAATCCGGACAGGCCGCCGCAGCGCGACAGCAGCTCGCGCGCAAGATCGAGCGCGCTCTTGCCGCGCACGCCGGTACGCAGGAAGAGGGCGATCAGCTCCGCGTCGCTGAGCGCGCCGGCTCCGAGCGCGAGGAGCCTTTCGCGCGGGCGTTCCGTTGCGGGCCAGTCGGCGATCGTCATGCGGCTGCCTTCGAATTCCCCTAGAATTCCGCCTCCGTTCAACGCTCCAGACGGTCGAAGCGATGACATTGAAAGGCAAGCGGATCCTGCTTGGATTGACGGGCGGCATAGCGGCCTACAAATCCGCGGAGCTGGCGCGGCTGCTCGTAAGGGCGGGATGCGATACGCGCGCGGTGCTCACGCCCGCGGCGGAACGGTTCATCGGCACCGCGACCCTGCAGGCGCTGACCGGCCAGACTGCGTGGAGCGATCTTTGGGACGCCCGCGTCGCCGACAACATGGGGCACATCGAGCTGTCGCGCGACCGCGAGCTGATCGTGATCGCTCCCGCGACCGCGGACTTCATCGCCAAGGTCGCGCACGGTATCGCCGATGACCTTCTCTCGACGCTGGTGCTGGCGCGCCGCTGCCCGCTGCTGGTGGCGCCCGCGATGAACGTCGAGATGTGGGAGAACGCAGCGACCCAGCGTAACGTGCTCGCGCTGCGCGACGACGGGATCGCGATCGCCGGACCTGCGCCGGGAGACCAGGCCTGCGGCGAAGTCGGCATGGGCCGCATGCTTGAGGCGCAAGAGCTGCTCGCCGAGATCGAATCGTTTTTTCAGCCCAAGGCGCTTGCCGGCCGGCGCGTGCTCGTGACCGCCGGGCCGACCGAGGAACCGATCGATCCGGTGCGCATGATCACCAACGCGAGCTCTGGAAAGATGGGGTTCGCGATCGCCCGTGCCTGCCGCGATGCGGGCGCGGAGGTGACGCTGGTGAGCGGGCCGGTCGCGCTTGCGACGCCGGCGGGCGTTGCGCGCACCGATGTTCGCACCGCCGCGGAGATGTTCGAGTCGGTGAAATCCGCAATTCAGGCGTGCGACATCTTCTTCTCCGTTGCCGCCGTAGCGGATTACCGGGTCGCCAACCGTTCGGAGCAGAAGATCAAGAAAAACGGCGGCCGGGGCATGACTCTCGACCTCGTTGAGAATCCGGACATCCTCGCGTGGGTCGCCGGGCGCAAGAACGCGCCGTTCTGCGTCGGCTTCGCCGCGGAAAGCGAGAGCCTGGGCGCGCACGCAAAAGAGAAGCGCGCCCGCAAGGGCGTTCCGCTGCTCGCCGCCAACCTTGCGCACGAAGCGCTTGGCGCCGACGACAACTCGCTTACGCTGTTCGACGACCGCGGCGAGCATCCGCTCGGGCGCGGGCCGAAGATCGATCTCGCGCGCAAGCTCGTCGCGCACGTCGCTGCGCTGATGGCGAAGCGCTGACGTGCGCCGGCTCGACGTGAAGATCCTCGATCCGAGGATCCGCGAAAGCATGCCCGCGTATGGCTCGGCCGGCGCAGCCGGCCTCGATCTGCGCGCGTGCATCGACGCGCCGCTGACGTTGGGGCCCGGCGACTCGCAGCTTGTACCGTCGGGAATTGCGATCCATATCGGCGATCCGGGCCATGCGGCGCTCGTGCTGCCGCGCTCCGGGCTCGGTGCAAAGCAGGGCATCGTGCTCGGCAACCTCGTCGGCCTGATCGACTCGGATTACCAGGGGCAGGTGTTCGTTTCCGTGTGGAACCGCGGCAAGGCGACCGTCACGATCCAGCCGATGGATCGCATCGCGCAGATGATCGTCGTACCGGTGCGCCAGGTCGAATGGAACGTCGTCGACGCGTTCGAATCGTCGAGCCGCGGCGCGGGCGGCTTCGGATCGACCGGAAAGTCGTAGCGCTCACTGCCGCAAGCGTTCCGCGCGCGCCAGCAGGCGTGCGTCGATCTTCTCCGCCATCTCCGCGAAGGACGGCGGCGCTCCGCGCCAGTGCAGCTCGTCCACGCTCTTGATGACCGGCGCGTCGGCGACCAGCGTGGCCAGCTTTTTGAACAGCAGCGCGTCCCCGCGATGGTCGCCGAGAATCTGCGGCGGAAAGCGCTCGATCGGCCCGTGGGTGTTGAGCAGCCTTGCGGCAGTCATGGGCCCGTAGCCCGGCAGACCCGGATAGCCGTCGGCGGCGTCGCCCACCAGCGCCAGGTAATCGGGAATGAGCCCAGGCACGACGCCGAACTTTGCCTTGACGCCGGCGGCATCGCGGATCGCGCCGCTGCGGCGGTCCATCTGCACGACGCGGTCCTCCACCACGCACTGCGCGAGGTCCTTGTCCGGGCTCCAGACGCAGACTTTCTCGACGCGCACGTCGGCGCTGGCGAGGCGCGCTGCGGATGCGAGCGCATCGTCGGCCTCCAGCTCGACCATCGGCCAGACGACGATGCCCATTGCCGAGAGGGCGTGCTCGAGCGGGTGGAACTGGCTCCACAGTGCCGGCTCGATTCCCTCGCCGGTCTTGTAGCCGGGCCACAGGCCGTTGCGGAAAGACTCGATCACATGATCGGTCGCGACGCCGATATGCGTGGCGCCCTGCTCGATCATCTTCAAGACGGTGTTCAGCACGCCCGCAACCGCTCCCATCGGCCGGTCCTTGCCCTTGGTGAAGCGGCGCAACCCGTAGAAATGCCGGTACAGCTCGTACGTGCCGTCCAGCAGGTGAACGATCAGATCTTCACACCCTCGTCGGCGAGCGCGCGCTGCACCGCAGGCCGCTCGAGCATGCGGTCCTTCAGCGCGGTGTAGTTCTTGAGCTCCGCTACGGGCAGCTCGCGGCGTGTGCCCCAGACGTAGAAGATCAAGGCATAAGGGTCGAGCACGGTGTACTCGTCCGAGAGCCATTCGCGGCCGGCGTACATCGCGTCGATCTGCTTGAGGTACTCGTGGAAGGTTGCCTTGCCCTTGGCTTGCAAGCCGGGGAACGCGGACTTGTCGTCGGTGTAGCGTTCGGGGCGGCCGATGTGGGCATGCGCCGGATGGACGTTCACGGCGAAGAAGCCGATCATCGACAGCGCGCGCGCTTCTTTCACGGAATCGGTCGGCCACAGACCGAAGCGCTTGCCGAGGAAGGGCAGGATTGCGGTGTTCTCGCTGAGCGGCGAGCCGTCGTCCAGTATCAGCGCCGGCACGCGGCCCAGCGGATGGATCTTCAGGTACTCCGGCGTCTTCTGCTCGCCCTTGGAAAGATCCATGCGCTTGCGGTCGTACTTCTCGCCGCCTTCTTCGAGCACGATGTGGGGCGCCATCGAGCAGGCGCCGGAGGCGTAGTAGAGCGTGAGCATTGGTTTCTTCCGTGGAAAGTAAACAGTCGCGCTACGCGAGCGAGTCCGCCCAGATCGTCTTCGCCCAGTTCCAGGCGAACGTGCCTTCGGCCTCGCTGCGCGCCGCGGAGACTCCGCCCGAGCCCTTGACGGCGGCGAGCGTTCCCTGCGTCGCGTCCCACTGGTGCACCGACGAAACGCGGATCGCCTCCTTCTGCGAGACGAAGCTGTAGCAGGTGTTGATGATCTGCACCGGCTGCGGCTCGCGTCCGTTCAGGATCTCGACGATCGCGGCCGCGGCGATCTTGGCGTGGTTGTTGGCCATGCTGCCCGACTTCGGCATCGCCGGTGCCGACAGCGTGGCGTCGCCGAGCACGTACACGCCCTTCACCGCCTTCGACTCCATGGTCCGCCAATCGACGTCGCACCAGCGGTTGTTGGTCGTGACGAGACCGGCCTTGCGCGCGATGTCTGCTGCGCCATGCGGCGGCACCACGTTCAGCACGTCGCCCTTGACGTCCTCGACCTCGAGCTTGACGGTCATGGTCTTCACGTCGACGCCGACTGCCTTCGCGTTGCCGCGGTATTCGAGGATGCCGCCGTAGAGATCCTTCCAGGCGGCCTTGAACAAGCCGGGTTTCGAAGTCACGTCGGGGTTCGCGTCCAGCACCAGCACCTTCGAGCGTGGCTTTGCCTGTTTGAAGTACGCCGCTACCATGCTCGCCCGCTCGTACGGCCCGGGCGGGCAGCGGTACGGCGCGACCGGGATCGACAGCACGTAAACGCCGCCGTCTTTCATCTGCTCGAGCTGCCTGCGCAAGGCGACCGTCTGCGGACCCGCCTTCCAGGCGTGCAGCACACGTCCGCTCGCCATTGCCGCTTCGTAGCCGGCGATCTCGCCGAACGTGAAATCGATGCCCGGGGAAACGACGAGACGCTCGTACGCGAGGTCGCCGCCGCGCGCTAGGCGTACTGTCTTCTTCGACGCATCGACTGCGACCGCTTCGTCGCGCACGACTCGCACCCCGTGCCGCTGCAGCCCTTCGTAGCCTCGGCTGATCTCCGGCATCGTCGTAAAGCCGCCGAGCACGAGGTTGGAAATCGGGCACGAGACGAAGCCACTCTCGCGCTCGACCAGCACGACGTCGATCGACGGATCCCACATCCGGATGTACTTGGCGGCGGTCGCGCCGCCGAAGCCGCCGCCGATCACGACGACTCGCCCCTTGGCGGGGGCCATCGTTGCGCAACCGGCGGCCGACAGCGTTGCGGCGGCCGCAGTGATCTTCAGGAAATCGCGTCGCTTGAACCCTTTCATAGCAGTTCTCCTCAGCGCTTCTGCGACGCGAACCAGCTCGCGAGCTGGTCGATCTGCTCGTCGCTATAGCCCTTCGCGATCTGGTGCATCACCGTCGCCGGGCGCTTGCCGTCGCGAAACAGCTTCATTTGCGTAATGATATGGTCCTTCGGCAGTCCGGCGAGGGGGATCAGCGGACTCCCCTCCTTGATCACAGGGCGGCCCTCGGTGCCGTGGCAGATCGCGCAGCCGGCCGCAAGATTGCGTCCGGCTGTGTCCTGCGCGGATGCACAAAACGGAGCAGCGGCCAGCGCTGCTGCGAAAACGGCGGCGATTCGCATCAAGGCCCCCTGTCTTGGATTTGGCGCGGCTCAGTTTCCGCCGCGCGGACAACCGGTGTCAAGCATGCTGCGCCCGGCGCGCCTCAGCGGTCTAGCGGGCGCCACGCACGCGCGTAATCGAAGGGCACTCGCCGAAGCGTCTGCGGTACTCGATAGCGAAGCGTCCGAGGTGTGCGAAGCCCCAGCGCGATGCGATCTCGCTTACCTGTCCGGCAGTTTCTGCGACCAGCTCGTCGCGCACCCGTTGCAGGCGGTGATTGCGCAGGTAGCGCATCGGCGAAACGCCGTAGAAATCGCGGAAATGCTGAAGCAGAGTCCGTCCCGCGACACCCGATGCGCGGACGAGGTCGGCGAGCGTGATCGGCTCCCCGGCGTGCTCGCGGATGTATTCCGCCGCGCGCCGCACATCGCGCGGCGCGACTCGGGTCTCGCGCCGGCGAAGCGCATCCGAGTAGTTATGCGGCAACGAAAGCAGCAGGCTGGTCATCACGAACTGCTCGAAATCGTTGGCAGCAAGCGGATTGGCAAGCATGCAGGAGCGACAGAAGTCCGCTGTAACCGCATGCAGCAGGCGCGCGAAGCCGGCGCCGAAACCTTCTTCGAGCTCGAGCGAGCGCGCAAGGCGTAGCGGCGCGCGCGGCGCGTCATCGAGCAGCACCGCGAGATGGCGCATCAGCGCATCGCCATGCACCGAAAGGCTCAGCCGCGCCGTCTCCGGGTCGCTCTTGAGCACCTGCGTATCGAACGGCGAAGTCACGGCGGCGCGCTGAGGGTCGCAGTCGAGCGAATCCCAACCCGCAGCGACCTGGATGCGGCCATGCAATGGGAAATGCACCCAGTAGTCGCCGCGCGACGGCGACACGTGCGCTGCTACTCTCGCGCCGTAGCGGATGTACCCGAGCCACATGCTCTTGAGATAGATCCCGTTGTAGTGCACGTAGAAGGCAGCACGGTCGCGCGCGGCGCCGAGCAGCTCGAGTTGGATCGCGCGCGCGGCGAGGAAGGCCCGCGTCTCCTCGATATCGCGGCTGTGCAGGATCGGCCGGCATTCGAGCAAGGCTTGCATCGGGAAAATGATAGCCGCTCCGCCGCCGCGCGCTGTCAAGCCGCCGCCCGTCGCGCGCGTGTCGCCGAGGGGCTCTCGCCAAATCGCTTGCGGTAGTCGATGGCGAAGCGCCCCAGGTGCGCAAACCCCCAGCGCAGGGCGATTTCGCTCACGCTGCCGTGCACTCGGCCGAGCAGCTCCTCGCGCGCCCGTTGCAGGCGGTGATTGCGCAGGTAGCGCATGGGCGACACGCCGTGAAAATCGCGGAAATGCTTGAGCAGCGTGCGTCCCGCGACGCCCGAAGTACGCACTAGGTCGACGAGCGAAATCGGCTCGGCGGCATGTTCGTGGATGTACTCCAGCGCGTGCCGCACATCGCGCGGCGCGATCGGCACTTCTCTCTTGCGTAGCGCTTCCGAGTAATTGTGCGGCTGCGACAACAGGAGGCTGGTCATGACCAGCTGCTCGAAGTCGTTCGCGATCTGCGGATTGGCGAGCATGCCGCTGCGGCAGAAGTCGCGCGCGACGGCGTGCAGCAAGCGCGCGAAGCCGTGGCCGAAGCCTTCCTCGAGCTCGATCGAATCGGAGAATCGCAGAGGCTCGCGCGGTACGTCGTCGAGCAGCGCGGCGAGTTGACGCGCAAGAGCGTCGCCGTGGAGATAGATGCTAAGACGCGCCGTGTGCGCGCCGCTTTTCAGCGTGTAGACGTCGGCAGGCGAGGTGACGGCCGCGTGCAGCGGGTCGTAAGCGAACAGGCTTCGCGTGGAGGCGATCTCGATCGAGCCGTTGATCGGAAAGTGAACCCAATAGTCGCGCCGCGACGGAAATACGCGGACCACGACCGTGCAACCGTAGCGAAGGTACCCCAGCCACATGCGCGGCAGATATACGCCGTTGTAGTGCACCTCGAAGCCCGCGCGGCCGCCGTGCGCGCCGGGCAGATCGAGCTGCATCGAGCGCGTCGCAAGGAAGGCGCGCGTCTCCTCGATGTCCCGGCTTTGCAGGATCGGGCGGCACTCGAGCAGGGCATCCATGGGGAAATGATAACTACATCGATTGCCGCGGGAACCGACCGTCCCGCAATCGTGCGATTTTCGGACAGGCGGCGGATTTTTGCCGCCTTCGGATATTGCAGGCGCATCGCGGATATCGTGGGCCGGAGCGGACCCGTACCCTCGCGACTTCCGAACCTGCATGCAAGGAGACGCGGACATGACGCTGAGAATCAACGACATGGCGCCGGATTTCGAAGTCGAAACGACAGCC
>DASYPC010000074.1:0-7443 GCA_036007105.1 Burkholderiales bacterium
CGTGCCCGATCGAGATCTGCCCGGTATAGCCGACGAGAATGTTGAGGCCCAGCGCGCCGACCGTCGCGACGAAGATCAGGTTGATGATCGAGACGTAGTACTCGTGCAGGACGAACGGTGCGATGCAGATCGCGACTGCGATGGCGGCCACCGACCAGCGCGCGACCGGCAGCGGGTACAGCGCCATGTCGGCCGCGTAGGTCGTCTTGTAGTAGCCGCTCTCGCGATGGAACAAGCCGGATTTCCCTTTTGCTAGACGCGCTCGATCCGCTGCTTGCCGAAGATGCCGTACGGGCGGATCATCAGCATCAGAATCATCAGCAGGTACGGCGCGAAATCCTTCGTGCCGCCGCCGACCAGCGGATCGAGGTAGCCGGCGGCAAGGTTCTCGACGACGCCGACGATCAGCCCGCCGACGATCGCGCCGAGGACCGAGTCGAGCCCGCCGAGGATCACCACCGGGAACACCTTCAGCCCGACCAGCGCGAGGTGCACATCGACGCCGAGCAGCGCGCCCCACGCAAGCCCGCCAAGCGCCGAGACGATGCCCGCCAGGCCCCAGGCGATGGCGAAGTAGCGTTCCACGTTGATGCCCATCGCCATCGCGACCTGCTGGCTGTCGGCCACCGCGCGCATGGCGACGCCCATGCGGCTCTTGAGGAAGAACCACGTGAACGCGGCGAGAAAACCCAGACTGAGCAGCGCTCCGACCACCTGTCCGGGGGGCAGCGTGATCGGGCCCAGCACCCACGGCTCGTCCGAGATCGGCAGCGAGAGCGCATGCGTCTCGGCGCCGAAAAACAGCGGTGCCGCGCCGCGCAGCACCGTGGCGAGGCCGATGGTGGCCATGATCACCGCGATGATCGGACGGCCGATCAGGGGGCGCAGCACGATGCGCTCGAGGCCGAAGCCGAACGCCACCATGCCGAGCACCGCGACCGCGACGCCCAGCCAGAACGGTGCGCCGGCGTATACGAGCATCCCGGCGATGATGAAGCCCGCCAGCATGACGAACTCGCCCTGCGCGAAGTTGATCGCGTCGGTCGCCTTGTAGACGAGCACGAAGCCGAGCGCGATCAGCGAATACATCAGCCCGATCAGAATCCCGTTCGTGATCAGCACCAGCGTGAAGCCCCACTCAAACATGGACATCCTCGATCGCGACTTTCGCCCGCGTGGTCCCGCGCTGGCCGTCCTCGTAGGCGACCTCGCTCGCGATCTCGGTCTCGCTCGCCCCCGAATAGAGCGCGTCGATCACCGCCGCATATTTCTCGGCGATCACGCGCCGGCGCAGCTTGCGGGTGCGCGTGACTTCGGCGTCGTCGGCATCGAAATCCTTCGCGAGCAGCAGGAACCGGCGTACGCGCGCCGCTTCGGGCAGTCCCTGGTTGCACTTCTCGATCTCGGTGCGGATCAGGCGCCGCACCTCCGGCTTCTGCGTCAGGTCCTGATAGCCGCTGTAGGCGAGCCCCTGGCGCTCGGCCCAGTTGCCGACCGGTGCGAGCGCGATCGCGACCATCGCCGTCACCCGGTCGCGGTCGTTGCCGAAGCTGATCGCCTCGCCGATGTAGGGACTGAACTTGAGCTTGTTCTCGACGAACTGCGGCGCGAACGGCGTGCCGTCGACGAGCTTGCCGACGTCCTTCGCGCGGTCGATGATCGCGAGGTGGCCCTGCGGGTCGATGAAGCCGGCGTCGCCGGTGTGGAACCAGCCGTCGGCGTCGATCGCCTCGCGCGTCGCCTCGTCCTGCTTGTGGTAGCCGCGAAAGACGTTGGCGCCGCGCACCAGCACTTCGCCGCCTTCGGCGATTCTCACTTCGATCCCGGGGCCCGGCGGGCCGACCGTGTTCGGGTTCGCTTGCGTGTCCGGTTGCACGGAAACGAACGCGCCGAGCTCGGTCGAGCCGTAGACCTGCTTCAGGTTCACGCCGAACGCGCGAAAGAAGCGGAACGTATCGGCGCCGAGCGGCGCGCCGCCGGTGAGGCACCAGCGCGCGCGGCGCAGCCCGATCTGGTCGCGCACCGGTCCGTAGACGAGGAGCTCGCCGATCGCGCGCAGCGTCCGCAATCCGGCGGGCACGGGCTTGCCGTCGGCGCGCAGCAACTCGGCCTCGATCGCCCGGTCGCGGAAGAATTCGAACGTGCGGCGCTTCAGCCAGGACGCATCCGACGCCTTCACCTGGATCTGCGTCAGCAGGTTTTCCCAGATGCGCGGTGCGGCAAGGAATGCGCTGGGTCCGATCTCGCGCAGGTCGCGTTGCACGGTCTCGGGGCTCTCCGGGCAGTTGCAAGCGAATCCGACCATCGTCTGCAGCACCAGCGTATAGACCGCGTCGCCCACCCAGGCCATCGGCAGGTAGGCGAGCCAGTCATCCTCCGGGCGCAGGTCCGTGGAGGCGAGGAACGAGGACGCGCTCGCGAGCAAGCCCGCGTGCGTAAGCATCGCGCCCTTCGGCCTGCCCGTCGTGCCGGAGGTGTAGCAGAGGAGTGCCACATCGTCCGCTCGCCCTTTGCCGAGCTCCGCCTCGACGAATCCAGGGTGCAACGCACCGAATTCCACACCCAGCTGCACCACCGAGGCAAAGGAGCGCAGCACCTCGTCGCGATAGTGGAACATGCCGCGCGTGTCGTCATAGACGACGAGTCGCAGCTTGGGCAGCCGCGCCCGGATCGACAGGATCTTGTCGACCTGCTCCTGGTCCTCGGCGACCACGACCTGGGCTTCCGCGTGCTCGAGCACGTAGACGAGCTCGTCGGCCGCCGCGTCCTGGTAGAGCGGAGCCGGCATTCCGCCGAGGCACTGCGTCGCGAGCTGCGCGGCATACAGCCGCGGCCGGTTGTCGCCGATCACTGCGAGTACGTCGCCGCGCTTGAACCCGAGCGACGCCAGGCCGAGCGCGAAATCGTGCGCCAAGGCGTAGTACCCCGACCAGCTGAGCGTCTGCCAGATCCCCATGCTCTTCTCGCGCATCGCCGGCGCATCCGGGTGCGTTTTCGCCTGGTGCGCGAGCAGGCGCGGAATCGTCGCGTCCGCCGGGAGATCGGGCCTGCTCATGCCGCTTTGGCCTCTTCGCGCTTCGTACCGAGGTAGGCGCGAATCACCTCTGGGTTCGACTGGATCGACGCTGGATCACCTTCGGCGATCGCCCGCCCTCGGTCGAGCACCACCACGCGCTTCGAAATGTCCATCACCACGCCCATGTCATGCTCGATCAGGATGACGGTAGTGCCGCGCTCCTCGTTCACGTCGAGCACGTAACGCGCCATGTCCTCCTTCTCTTCCTGGTTCATGCCGCTCATCGGCTCGTCGAGCAACAGCACCTTGGGCTCGAGGGCAAGCGCCCGGCCGAGCTCGACGCGCTTCTGCAGTCCGTAGGACAGCGCACCGGTTGGCATTTTCCTCAGGTCCTCGAGCTTCAGGAATTCGAGCAGGTCTTCGACTTTCTCGCGGTGCGCGATCTCTTCCTTCTGCGCCAGGCCCCAGTAGACGAAGGACGCGAACACACCTGCCCTCATGCGCACGTGGCGGCCGAGCATCAGGTTGTCGAGCACCGTCATGCCTTTGAACAGCGCGATGTTCTGGAAAGTGCGCGCGATGCCGCGCTCCGCGATGCGGCTGGGCGCCAGGTACGTGATGTCCTCGCCTTCGAACGTGATGCCGCCGCGATCGGGGCGATAAAAGCCGCTCACCATGTTCAGCAGCGAGGTCTTGCCCGCCCCATTGGGGCCGATGATCGAGAGGATCTCGCCCGCTCGTACCTCGAAGCTCACGCCGTCGACGGCAGTGACCCCGCCGAAATGCTTGGCGACATCGTCTACGCGCAGCTGTGCCTGGCCAGCAGCCAATCCATCCCTCCCCCGGGAACGCCCCCATGATGCCGATACAATTTGCCCCATGCAACACTTCGACGACCTGGAGACGCGCGACCCCGAGGCGCGCGAAGGGGCGCTGCTGGCAGCGCTGCCGGCGCAGGTTGCCCACGCGAAGCAGAACGCGCCGGGCTTTGCCCGGATCCTCGCGGACGTGGACCCTGCGGGGATCGCCTCCCGCAAGGCACTCGCCAAGCTGCCGGTCACGCGCAAGTCCGACCTTGGCGATCTGCAGAAGGCGGCGCCGCCGTTCGGCGGGCTCAACGCAACGCCGCTGGAAAAGCTCATCCGCCTTTTCGTCTCGCCGGGCCCGATCTATGAGCCGGAGGGCCACGGCCCGGATTGGTGGCGCAGCGCGCGCGCGCTCTACGCGGGCGGATTTCGCGCCGGCGACCTGATCGTCAACACCTTTTCGTACCACTTCACCCCGGCGGGCTCGATGCTCGAATCGGGGGCGCGCGCGGTCGGTTGCACGGTGGTGCCGACCGGCGTCGGCCAGACCGAGATGCAGGTCGCGACGATCGCCCATCTGCGCGCCGTCGGGTTCGTCGGCACCCCTTCGTTCCTCAAGCTGGTGTGCGAGAAGGCCGATGAGCTGAAAGCGGACCTCTCGTCGCTCAAGAAGGCCTCGGTTGGAGCGGAGTACCTGCCGCCGGCGCTGCGCGATGCGATGCGCGCGCGCGGGATCTGCGTGACGCAGAGCTACGGCACGGCCGACCTCGGGCTCGTCGCCTACGAAAGCGCGCTACCGGACGGAACGGTGACGCCGGGCATGATCCTCGAGGAAAAGCTGATCCTCGAAATCGTGCGACCGGGCACCGGCGACCCGGTCGGGCCGGGCGAAGTGGGCGAGGTCGTCATCACGACGTTCAACAAGGACTATCCGTTGATCCGCTTCGGCACCGGCGATCTTTCCGCCGTGCTGCCGGGCACAAGCCCGTGCGGCCGCACCAACGTGCGCATCAAGGGCTGGATGGGCCGTGCCGATCAGACGACCAAAGTGCGCGCGATGTTCGTGACGCCGAAGCAGGTGAACGAAGTGGTGCGCCGCCACCCCGAGGTATCGAAAGGGCGCCTCGTGGTCGAGGGCGAGACCGGCAACGACCGCATGACGCTCAAGTGCGAGGTGAAGGACCGTTCGGGCGGACTCGCGGAGGCGCTCGTCGCTTCGATCCGCGACGTCACCAAGTTGCGCGGCGAGGTCGAGCTGGTTGCGCCGGGAAGCCTGCCGAACGACGGCAAGGTGATCGAGGACCTGCGCAAGTACACGTGAGCATGCCGATCTCGCTCTTTCCAGTGACGCCGGGCTTTGCCGCCGAGGTCGGCGACATCGACCTCAGTCAGCCGCTCGATGCAGAAACGCTGCAGTCGGTCCGCGAAGCATTCGCGGCGTACGCGGTGCTCGCGTTCCCGGGGCAAAACCTCACTACCGAGCAGCACCTCGCGTTTTCCTCGCATTTTGGCCCGCTCGAGACCACGGTGCGGCTCAGCATGCGCCACAAGAAGCTGCGCGTGCGCGAGGAGATCGCCGACATCGGCAACTTCGACGCGCAGGGCAGGCTGTGGCGCGAGAATTCGCGGGTGCGGTTGTTCCAGATGGGCAACCGGCTGTGGCACACCGACAGCTCCTTCAAGGCGCCGAGCGGCTACGCATCACTGCTCTATGCGCGCTCGGTTGCGCCGATCGGCGGGCACACCGAGTTCGCCGATCTGCGTGCGGCGTACGACGCGCTCCCCACGGCCATGAAGGATCGCCTGCACGGCCTGATTGCGGAGCATTCGCTCATTTACTCGCGCGGCAAGCTCGGCTTCACCGACTTCACGCCGGAAGAGAAAGCGGCTTTTGCCCCGGTGTTGCGGCCGCTCGTGCGGCGCATCCCGGAGTCCGGACGTGACTCGCTCTACATCGCTTCGCACATTGGCCGGATCCGCGGAATGGACGATGCGGAAGCAATGCGGCTGCTCGCCGAGCTGATCGCGGATGCGACGCAGCGCCAGTTCGTCTACACCCATCGCTGGCGGGTCGGTGACCTCGTCATGTGGGACAACCGCTGCACGATGCATCGCGGAACGGACTACGAGGACACGCGCTGGCCTCGCGACCTGCAGCGCGCAACGACTTCCGATCGGATGGACGCCTTCGGCGTGCAGGAACAGCCGAGCGCCGTCACAGCGGACTATTGAGCGCATGAACGAATTCGACGGCAAGGTTGCGGTGGTAACGGGGGCGGCGAGCGGCATCGGGCTCGCGTTGGCGCGGCGCTTTGCGGAAGAGGGCATGAAGGTGGTGCTCGCCGATATCGAGGCCGAACCGCTGGAGGCGGCGCAGGCAGCGATCAGGGCAACCGGCGCGACTACGATCGCCGTGCGCATGAACGTGATGCACGACGCGGAGGTGAAACGTCTCGCCGATACCGTGTTCGAAACGTGGGGCAACGTCCACATCCTGTGCAACAACGCCGGCGTGGGCGGCGGCGCGGGTGCCGACGGCCTGTGGAACGTACCCGACGAGGACTGGGCGTGGGTACTTGGAGTCAACTTTTCGGGCGTGCTCCATGGGATACGCCACTTCGTGCCCCGCATGCTCGAAAAGGGCGAGGCAGGTCACATCGTCAATACCGCCTCGGTCGCTGGCCTGGTAACCGGCGGAACCGGTGCGCCTTACACGATCTCCAAGCATGGCGTCGTAGCGCTGAGCGAGCTCCTGTACAAGGACTTCAAGGCTCGCAACGCGAAGCTCTCGGCGTCGGTGCTGTGCCCCGGCTGGGTCGACACGAGGATCATCGATTCGGTGCGCAATCGACCGCAGGAACTGAAACCCGCTGCGGATGCCGTGATGACGCCGCAGATGCTGGTGCGGCTCCAGGCAGTGCGCGCGTTCCTGAAGAACGGCTTCCAGCCGGAGGCGATTGCCGGAATGGTCTTCGACGCGATCCGCAGCGATACGTTCTACATCGTTGCCGCGCAGCCCAACATCGCGGATGCGGTCGCGTTGCGCCTGGAGGACATCCGGCTGCGGCGTAATCCGACGATTACACCGCCGCTGTAGCGCTCTTCAGCGCGGCTTCACCCAGGTCTCGGACCACGCCAGGCACGCGCTCGACGCATCGCGATCACCGCGCTTCTCGAGCCATGCCTTGCCCGAAGCGACCTCGCCGTTCAGCAGGATCTGCGCGGTGCGCGCCGGAAAGAACGTGCTGAATACGCCGATCGGCCGGTTGTTGAATCCCGGCGGCAGGGTCAGGACAAACGGCGGCAGGAAATCGCTCCACGAAAGCACGATCTCGGTGTCGGCGGTGAGCATGTGCTCGCTGGCGCCTGCGCCCACCCCCCCGGAGCGGCTGAAATCCGCGAGGTGGACGGGGAGCGAAGCGTCGGCAAACGCCGGGTACAGCAGCGACTCGATCGTCGACTGCAGCCAGCGCGTGACGGCCTCGTTATCGGTGTAGATCCGCACCTTTCCCGCGGTCAGCTCGCTCTGTACGAACAGCGCGTGCCCGGCACCCGCGGGACACCACAGGACGCGCCAATGGCTGACCCGATCCGATTGCGTCTTTCCTCCGTCCGGGCTGA
>DASYPC010000075.1:0-14655 GCA_036007105.1 Burkholderiales bacterium
TGCCGCGTACCTGTACAGCGCTGCGGGCGCCGGCGAATCCACCACCGACCTCGCCTGGGACGGGCACGCGATGGTGTACGAGAACGGCACGCTGCTCGCCGAGTCGCGGCGCTTTGCGAGCGAGCCGCAGATCACGTACGCCGACCTCGACCTCGATCGCCTCGTCGCAGACCGCATGCGCCAGGGTTCGTTCGGCCAGTCCGCACGCCGCCATGCGCAGGAGACGACCCGGTTCCGGAACATCGAGTTCTCGCTGCCGCTGCCGCGGCTCGCCGCGCCCTTGCAGCGGGAGGTGGCGCGCTTCCCCTATGTGCCGTCGGACCCGGCAACCCTCGATGCCCGCTGCGAGGAGGTCTATCGCATCCAGGTGCAGGGGCTCGCGACGCGCATGCGCGCCAGCGGAATCCAGAAGCTCGTCATCGGCGTTTCGGGAGGGCTCGATTCGACCCAGGCGCTCCTCGTCTGCGCGCGCGCCATGGACGAGCTCGGGTTGTCCCGCCGCAACATCCTTGCGTACACGCTGCCGGGCTTCGCGACGAGCACCCGCACGCGCTCGACCGCGTGGCAACTGATGCGCACGATCGGCGCCACCGCGGAAGAAATCGACATCCGGCCCTCCTGCCTGCAGATGCTGAAGGACCTGCATCACCCTTTCGCGAAGGGCCGCAAGCGCTACGACGTCACATTCGAGAACGTGCAGGCCGGGGAGCGCACGAGCCACCTGTTCCGGCTCGCCAACCAGAACGGCGGGCTCGTGGTCGGGACCGGGGACCTTTCGGAGCTCGCGCTCGGATGGTGCACCTACGGCGTGGGGGACCAGATGTCGCATTACGCGGTGAACGCGAGCGTGCCGAAGACCCTGATCCGCTATCTGATCGGCTGGGTGGCGAAGTCGGGCCAGTTCGACCGGCAGGTCGGGCGCGCGCTCGAGCGTGTCCTCGCCACCGACATCAGCCCAGAGCTGATCCCCGGCGCGAGCAGCGAGCAACCCGCGCAGCGGACCGAGAACATCGTCGGTCCGTACGCATTGCAGGACTTCCACCTCTATTACACGCTGCGGTTCGGGTATTCCCCTTCGAAGATCGCATTCCTCGCCTGGAATGCATGGCGCGGCAAGGACGGCTACTCGCTCGCCGAGATCCGCAAGTGGCTCGGCGTCTTCCTCGAGCGCTTCTTCGCGACGAGCCAGTTCAAGCGCAGCGCGGTGCCGAACAGCCCGAAGGTAGGCTCGGGCGGATCGCTTTCGCCTCGCGGCGACTGGCGGGCTCCATCCGACGGCAACGCAAGCGTCTGGCTCGCCGACCTCGCGAAGGTGCCAGGAAAATAGGGACGGACTCCATTTCCCGCGGAATGGAAAATGGGGTCCGTCCCCATTTTCCTACTGCGGCTGGATGCCGGCCGCTTTCAGGACACGCTGCGTGTCGTCGATCTCCTTGCGCACGTACTCGCTGAACTCGGGGATCGACAGGTGGCCCGGCTCGGTGCCGAGCCGGGTGAGCTGCTCGCGCAGGTCGGGTCGCGCGAGCGCGGCGTTCACGTCGCGGTTGATCGTCGCGGCAACGTCCGCGGGCAGGTTCGCCGGACCCCAGAGCCCGAGCCAGAGCGTGTAGTCGAAGCCGGGATAGCCTTGCTCGGCGACGGTGGGTACGTTCGGCAGCAGTGGCGTGCGCTTCGAACTCGAAACCGCGAGCGCGACCGCCTTGCCCCCGTTCACATGGGGCAGTGCCGCGTTTAGAGGCGCCCAGTAGCAGCACACGCGACCGCCGATGGTGTCGGCGATCGCTTCGGGCGTTCCCTTGTACGGCACGTGCACGACGTCGATGCCGATCGCGATTTTCAGCTTCTCGAGGTTGAAGTGCGTGCCGCTGCCGATGCCGGCGGAGGAGAAGTTGAGCTTGCCCGGGTTCGCCTTGGCCGCGTTGACGAAATCCTTGAGCGTCTTCCATCCGGTGTCATTGCCGGTGATCAGCACGTTCGGCGTGCTGCCGAGCAGCGCCAGGTTGGTGAAGTCCTTCAGCGTGTCGTAGGGGAGCTTGGCGTAGATGCCGGGGTTGGCGGCGTGCGCCGAGGAGTTGGCGAGCAGCGTGTAGCCGTCGGCCGGCGCATCGACCACGACCTTCGAGCCGATCGAGCCGCCCGCGCCGGCGCGGTTTTCCGCCACGACCGGCTGTCCCCAAATCTCCTGCAGCTTCGCCGCGACCGCGCGCCCGACGATGTCGATCGAGCTTCCCGGCGTGAACGCGATGATCAATCGGACGGGCTTCGTCGGGTACGTCTGGGAAGAGGCATTTGCACCGAAGAGCGCGAGCGCGAGCAGCAGCAAAGCTCTACGAAAGACCATCACCGACCTCCACGTTTTCGGGTTCGAGTTTCATTGCGGACGCCTGCGCCTGCTGCAGCAGCAAGGTAGCAAAGTCCTGCTCCGTCCAGCCGCGCCCGATCATCTGCTGGATCAGGTCCCGCGTCATCGACGCGAGCGGCATCGGCACTTCGAAGTGCCGGCCCGCATCGAGGCCGAGGTCCATGTCCTTGCGCAGCAGTTGTGGCGTGAACGTCACCTTGAAATCGAGATTGACGAAGGCCGGCGTCTTGTAGCGCGTGAAAGTCGAGCCCATCACGCTCTGGTTCATGAAATCGAGGAGCGCATGGCGTGGTACGCCGGCCTTTTGCGCGAGCACCGTGATCTCCGCGAGCGATTGGGTGACGACTCCCAGAAACACGTTGTGGCAGATCTTGACGATCCGGGCGAGCTCGCCTTCGCCGACCCAGCTCGCCGCCGGGCCGATCATCTTGAGACAGGGCAGCGCCTCATCGAATGCGCGCTTCGGCCCGGAACAAACGAACGACAAGCGGCCGGCCTTGATGACCTTCGCATTCCCGGAGACCGGCGCTGCGAGGTAGTCGATGCCCCTTGCGGCGAGCCGCTTGCGCAGCTCGGCCGAGCCTTCGAGCGAGATCGATGAGCATTCGATCACGAGGCGCGGCGTTTGTTTCGCGCCCTCAAGCAAGCCCTTCATCACCTGCTGGACATCGTCCCACGTCGATACCATGCAGAAGACGAGGTCGCGAGCTGCAAGCTCCGAAAGGTTGGCGGCGATTTTCGCGCCGTGTTTCGCGAGCGGCTCGGCTTTCGAGCGCGTGCGGTTCCACGCGAGCACATCGGCTCCGCCGCGAGCGAGGCGGGCGGCCATCTCGTAGCCCATGCGGCCGGTGCCGATCCAGCCGACCGAAGGCGGTTCAGTATGCGTTGGCAACCGGAAGCTCCTGTGCGGGATAGAGTGAAATGACCCTCGCCCCGTCGGGGGCGAGCACGACTTCTTCCTCGATCCGCGCCGCCGAGACGCCGTCCTTCGCGGGGCAGAACGTCTCGACCGCGAATACCATCCCGGCTTTCAGCTCGTAGGGTTCGATGAAGGAGTTGAGCCGCGAGATCAGCGGCCGCTCGTGCAAGCCGAGGCCCAAGCCGTGGCAGAAATTCAACCCGAAAGCGGCCATCTCGGTCTCGAAGCCGATCGCGGTCGACTTCGGGAACATCTTCGCGACTTTGTCCGTCGTGATGCCGGGACGCAGCATCGAGATCGCGCCGTCCATCCATTGCCGCGCGCGCTGGTACGCATCCTTTTGCGCCGGTGTCGCGCGCCCCACCGAGAACGTGCGGTAGTAGCACGTGCGATAGCCGATGAACGAATGGATGATGTCGAAGTACGCCTGGTCGCCGGGCCGGATCAGGCGGTCGGTGAAATTATGCGGGTGCGGGCTGCAGCGCTCGCCCGCGATCGCGTTGATCGCCTCGACGCAATCGGAGCCCATCTCGTACAGGCGCTTCGTCGCGAGCGCGACGATCTGGCTTTCCTTCCTTCCCGGCCTGAGATCGGCGGCGATGTCCTGGTAGACGCCGTCGACCATCGACGCGGCGATATTGAGCAGCGTGATCTCGTCGTGGCTCTTGATCTCGCGCGCCCGCATCATCATCTGCTGGCCGTCGCGGATCTCGAGGCCCTGCGCCTGCAGCGCAAAGAGCATCGGCGGCTCGCACACGTCGAGCCCTAGCGGCATGCTCGCGACGCCTTCCTGGACGAGGATGTCCTTGATCTCTTTTGCCGCCTGCTCGAACAGGCCCACTTTCGGACCGACCGCGCCGCGCATGCCCGGATTTCCGGCGCGCACATGGTCCTCGCGCAGCCATGGGCAGTAGAGCCGGTGGTGCCGCGCGGCCGAGCCGAAATCCCACACCCAGGGCTCCCCGGTGCCGGTGAGCAGGCAGTAGCGGATCAGCTTGTCGCGCGCCCACTCGCCGATCACCGTGCTCGAGATGTAGCGGATGTTGTGCTGGTCGAAGCACAGCACCGCGCCGAGGCCGGATGCGCCAAGCGCCTGGCGCGTGCGCGCGAGGCGGTAGCGGTGCAGGCGCCTGAAATCGACGCGTTCCTCGAAATCGACCTGCGTGATGCCAGGCGCCTGCAGCGGCCTGCGCCAGCGGTGCGCCGGCTCCAGGTCGCTCTCGTCTACCGGGATGAAGCGAGGCTTCGAAGTCCTCTTCGCCATGCGGGTGCGGTCAGCCGAGCTTGCGCAGCGCCGCAACCGCCTTGGCCGCGTCGGCCGCACTGTCGACCGCGATGTGGCTCACGAACTTGCGTCCGTGCGCGCTTGCAGAAAGCGCCCTGAAGCTGACTCCCGCCTGCGCAAGCAGGCGCGCCGCCTTGGCGGTAGTGCCCGGCTTGTCCGTGCCCTCGACGCGTACGCCGTGCAGGTTGTCCGGCTTCGTGAATCCGCCGTCGCGCGCGGCCTGAACCACCTTCGCTCCCTTCACCGGCGCGACGACCATCAGCCCCTTGCCTGGCTGCTCAGGCGTGCGCCGAGAGAAAACGAACTCGAAATTCGCGCCTGCTTTCGCCAGCGGCTCGAGCTTGTCCGCGGCTCCGCCGACGCGATCGTCGATCGTCGCCATCCACAGATCCACCTTGCTGACCTTGACTGCCATGATGATCTCCTCTCCATGTCCGCCGGGCTGGCCGGCGCCGGGCAAGTGTACGCTTGCCCGGCGGAGAAGAGGTCAGGAAGAAATGGGGGCCGTCCCTATTTTCTTCAGGCGGCCCGGCGCTGCTCGGGGCCCGGCAGCTCGCCGATCGCGCAGCGGATCGCGTCCTCGACGCGCTCGAGGAACACCAGCTGGAGCCTCGCTCGAGCGTCGGCGGGCACGTCCTCGAGGTCCTTTTCGTTGCGCTTCGGGATCATCACGGTGGTGATGCCGGCGCGCAGCGCCGCCAGCACCTTCTCCTTGACGCCGCCGATCGGCAGCACGAGGCCGCGCAGCGAGATCTCGCCGGTCATGGCCACATCCGGGCGCACGGGCTTGCCCGTGAGCAGCGACACGAGCGCGAGCAGCATCGCCACGCCGGCGCTCGGCCCGTCCTTGGGCGTCGCACCTGCCGGCACGTGCACGTGGATATCGGACTTCTCGAGCGCATCGCCGGTCCAGGTGCGCGCAAGCGTCAGCGCGGCCTGCGCCGACTCTTTCATCACGTCGCCAAGCTGGCCGGTGAGGATCAGCTTGCCCGACCCCGGCACCTTGGAGGCTTCGATGAACAGAATGTCGCCGCCGACCGGGGTCCAGGCAAGGCCGGTCGCCACGCCCGGCACCGCGGTGCGCAGCGCCACTTCGCTCTCGAATTTGCGCGCACCGAGGATCGCGTGCAGATCCGCGGCGTCGACCGCGACCTTTTCCGCCTTTTGCTCCGCGATCTTCATCGCCGCGGAACGCAGCACCGAGCCGATCTCGCGCTCGAGGTTGCGCACGCCCGCCTCGCGCGTGTAGTCGCTCACCAGCGTCTGCAGCGCAGTGTCGCTCAGCGTCGCCTGCTCGGGCTTGAGCCCGTTCGCATCGAGCTGGCGCTTGACGAGGTAGCGCTTCGCAATCTGCAGCTTTTCCTCTTCCGTGTAGCCGGGAAGATGGATGATCTCCATGCGATCGCGCAGCGGCCCCGGAATCGTATCGAGCACGTTCGCGGTCGTGATGAACATCACCCTCGACAGGTCGAAGTCGACGCCGAGGTAGTTGTCGCGGAATTTCGAGTTCTGCTCCGGGTCGAGCACCTCGAGCAGCGCGCTCGACGGATCGCCGTGAAATCCGCCCATGCCGAGCTTGTCGATCTCGTCGAGCATGATCACGCCCGCGCGCGACTCGGCGCGCTTCACTGCCTGGATGATGTTGCCCGGCAGGGCGCCGATGTACGTGCGCCGATGGCCGCGAATCTCGGCTTCGTCGTGCGTGCCGCCGAGCGCGACGCGCTGGAACTTGCGGTCGGTTGCGCGCGCGATCGACTGGCCGAGCGAAGTCTTGCCCACGCCCGGCGGCCCCACGAAGCACAGGATCGGGCTCTTGCCTTCCGGGTTGAGCTTCCTCACGGCGAGGTACTCGAGGATCCGCCGCTTCACCTTGTCGAGACCATAGTGGTCGTCGTCGAGCACGCGTCTCGCTTCCGCGATATCGATCGTCTTCGAGTCCTCCGACTTCCAGGGAAGCTCGGCCACGAGCTCGAGCCAGGTGCGCAGCATCGAGTACTCTCCGCCGCCTTCCTGCATCCGCTCCAGCCGCTTCAGCTCCTTGCGCGCATGCTTCAGCGTCTCCTCGGGCATGCCGGCAGCGTCGATCTGCTTCTTCAGCTCCTCGATCTCGGCCGCGCCGTCCTCGCCTTCGCCGAGCTCCTTGCGGATCTGGCGCATCTGCTCGCGCAGCACGTGCTCGCGCTGGCGCTCGTCAAACTCCTTCTTGGTCTTGTCGCCGATCTCTTTCGAAAGACGCAGCACTTCGACGCGCTCGCCAAGGGCGGCGAGCACCCGGTCGAGACGCCTGCGCAGATCGAAGCTCTCCAGCACCTCCTGCTTCTGCTCGCTGGTGATGTCGAGCAGGTTCGCGACCATGTCGGCGAGCAGGCCGGGCGAGGTCACCGCTTCGATGACCGTCGTCAGCTCTTCCGGCGCATTGGGCAACAGGTGGATCGCCTCGACCGCCTGCTCCTTCAGCTGAAGGAAGCGCGCCTCGATCTCCGGCCCGCTCTGTTCCGCTGTTTCGATCATCGCAACGCGCGCGACGAGGAACGGCCACCCGTCGAGGAACTCGCGCACGCAAAAGCGCGTCTGCCCCTGCACGACCAGGTGGTGCGCGGCCTCGGGAACCGCGACATGGCGCAGCGTCTCGCCGACGCTGCCGACCCAGTACAGGTCGGCCGGGCCGACTTCGTTCTTCTCGCGATCGCGCTGCAGCAGGAAGCCGATGCGGCTATCGGTGCGCGCCGCTTCCTGCAGCGCCGCCACCGACGACGCACGACCGACTGCGAGCGGAGCAATCGTTCCGGGGAAGAGGACCGCATTCCGCAGCGGGATGATGACGAGCGCATCCTCGGGGATCGGTCTCACTTTCGCGGACTTGCGTTCGGTTGCGGGCACGGTCGCCCCACCGCCCACCGGCTGCTCGTCCGAACCCTCTTTCTGTTGCCTGGGCCAGATACTCATGCGGTCTCCTTCCGGGGCAAGGTGGGGGTGGGCCGCCCGTTCTGCAAGTCCTGCCGGTCCTGTGCAAATCACCCACGCCGTATGGGGATAAGCAAGTCTAGGACCAGAGGCCGCGTAGATGGGCGGCCACATCCACCTGTGGCGTATCCCGCGTGGAAGGATGTGCTGCAGATTCAGCGCCTTCAGGCCAGGTCAGCGGCTCCAGACAGGCCATGACCGAGCGGGTCATGAACCGGCTCCTCGCGCCGTAGACATGGCGATCGCCCATCCTCGGCTGCTGCGTAACGTAGTACTTGATCGGCGCGATCAGGTGCAGGTCCGTTTTCGCTCGCGTCATCGCAACGTACAGCAGGCGCCGTTCCTCCTCGACGAGCTCGGGCCGGCCGGTGGAGAACTCGGACGGGAAGTTTCCGTCCGCGACGTTCAGCACGTAGACCGCGTCCCACTCCTGGCCCTTGGCCGAATGGATCGTCGAGAGGATGAGGAAATCCTCGTCGAGCAGCGGCGGTCCGCAGAGATCGCCGGTCGCCTGGGGCGGGTCGAGCGCGAGCTCGGTCAGGAACTGCTCGCGCGTAGCGAACTGCTGCGCGATGCGCTCGAGCTGCAGCAGGTCGCCCGAGCGCACTTGTGCCGCTTCGTAGATGCGCTCGAGCTGCGGCTCGAACCACTCGCGGGCGCGCTGTACCTGGCCGGGCCACGGCTCCTCGGGCCGTCCGAGCGCGCCCATCAGCAGGTCGAATCCCGCAGAGTGCGTAGCGAGCGCGCCCCAGGAATGACCGGCTGCTGCAAATCGCTCGAAGATCCTCGCCGCGCTTCCCGGCCCGATGCCGGGTTGCAACTGCAACGCGCGAAACGCCGAGACGCGATTCTTCGGGTTGTCCGCCCAGCGCAGCACCGCGAGCAGGTCCTTCACGTGCGACGCCTCCAGGAACTTGAGGCCGCCGTATTTCACGTACGGGATGTTGCGCCGCACGAGCTCGAGCTCCAGAGAATCGCTGTGATGCGAGCTGCGAAACAGCACCGCCTGCCGCTTGAGAAGCACGCCGCGCTCGCGCGCATCGAGCACGCGCGCAACCACGTAGCCGGCCTGTCGCTGGTCATCGAGCACCGTCACGTAGCGCGGACGCTCGCCTTGCCCCCGCCTGGCCTGCAGCGTCTTGCGATACTGGCGCGTGCCCTCCGCGATGAGCGCGTTCGCCGCGTCGAGCACGGGTTGCGTCGAACGGTAGTTCTGCTCGAGCGCCACGACCGCCGCGGCCGGCGCGTACTGCGACGGAAAGCCGAGAATGTTTTCCACGGTCGCGGCGCGGAACGAATAGATCGCCTGCGCGTCGTCGCCGACGACGGTGACGCCCGCGCCATCGGGCCGCAGCGCCTTCAGGATGCGCGCCTGGAGCGCGTTCGTGTCCTGGTACTCGTCGACGAGGACGTGATCGAAGAGCCCGCCGATGTCCGCGGCGAGCGAAGCGTCCGCCATGATCGCATCCCAGTAGAGGAGCAGATCGTCGTAGTCGAGCGCCTGGCTCGCGAGCTTGCGTTCGACATAATTTCGGAAGAGCCTCGCCAGCTCCTCCTCCCATTGCGCGCACCACGGGAACACGACTTCCAGCGTGGCGCGCAGCGCAGCGCCGGTGTTGACCCGGTGCGAGTAGATCGCAAGACACGTGTCCTTGCGCGGGAAGCGCTTCTCTGTTTTCGACAATTCCAGCTCGTGGCGCGCCACGTCGATCAGGTCGGCGGCGTCGCCGCGGTCGAGCACGCTGAAGCCGGCATCCAGCCCGATACGACCGGCGTGCCGGCGGATGAGCCGGTTGGCGACCGAGTGGAAGGTGCCCGACCAGGGAAGGCGCACCTCGGCCAGCACCTCGCCGACGATTCGCTGCGCGCGACGCGTCATCTCGAGCGCAGCGCGCCGGGTAAACGTCAGCAGCAGGATCCGCTGCGGGCTCACGCCTTGCAGCACGAGGTGCGCCACCCGGTGCGCGAGCGTATTGGTCTTCCCGGTGCCGGCGCCGGCGATAATCAGCAGGGGCCCGGCGCCGAACGCGGCCGCCTCGCGCTGCCGGTCGTTCAGCCGCTCGAATGCGGCGTTCGCTCCCATTCCGCCACTATAGGCGATTGCTGTATATCCATCCAGTCCGTGATACCGTGCGCCTTCCCAGCCACCGGAGGAGTCCGCTTGAGTCTGGTCGAAACGCGGTTGCGCGCCCTGCCGCGCGCCGCGCTGACGAACCTGCGCCGCGGGATCGAAAAGGAGTCGCTGCGGGTGCGCCCCGACGGAGCGCTCGCGCTGACGCCGCACCCGCGCGGGCTCGGCTCGGCGCTCACGCACCCTCACATCACGACCGATTTCTGCGAAGCGCAGCTCGAGCTGATCACGGGCGTGCATGCCAGCGCCGAAGCGTGCCTCGAGGAGCTGACGCAGATTCACCAGGTGGTGTTCCGCAATATCGAAGACGAGATGCTGTGGTGCTCGAGCATGCCGTGCGGCCTGCCGGCGGACGATGCGATCCCGATTGGCCGCTATGGAACGTCCAACATCGGGCGGGCGAAGAGCGTCTACCGCACCGGGCTCGGCTACCGCTATGGCCGCCGGATGCAGACGATTTCCGGCATCCATTACAACTTTTCGCTCGATGATCAAGCGTGGCCAGCGCTCGGCTTGAGCGGCCCGAACGAGGGTTACTTCGCGCTGCTGCGCAACTTCCGCCGCCATGGCTGGCTGCTGTTCTATCTCTGCGGCGCGTCGCCCGCGGTATGCCCGAGCTTCGTCGCAGGACGCGACCACGGGCTGCAGCAACTCAAGCCGGGCACGCTCTATCTGCCGCACGCCACGACGCTGCGCATGGGACGCCTCGGCTACCAGAGCGACGCGCAATCCTCGATCGCGGCGAGCTTCAACAGTCTGGACACCTACGGGGCATCGCTCGAAGAAGCGCTGCTCAAGCCGTATCCGCCGTACGAGAAGATCGGCATCCGCGACGAGGCGGGTGAATACCGCCAGCTCGCGACCTCGCTGCTGCAGATCGAGAACGAGTTCTACGGCAAGATCCGCCCGAAGCGCCGCATTCGCAGCGGCGAGCGGCCGCTGCACGCGCTGCGCGAGCGCGGCGTGGAATACGTCGAGGTGCGCCTGATGGACCTCGACCCGTTCGCCCCGGCCGGCATTACTGCGCAGACGATGCGTCTGCTCGATGTTTTCCTGCTGCACTGCGTGTTGCGCGAAAGCCCGCCCGACACGCCGGAGGAACGCGGCGCGATCGCGCGCAACCAGGAGCGTGTCGCAACGCGCGGCCGCGAACCGGGGCTGCGCCTTGAGCGCGGCGCCGGCGACGCAGCCCTCGCGGATTGGGGGCGCGAGCTGCTCGACGAATGCGCGCCGGTCGCCAGGACGCTGGACGAGGCGATCGGCGCAGGGCTGTACGGGCGAGCGCTCGCCAGTGCCAACGAAACGCTCTCCAATCCCGCCGCGACCCCTTCCGCGCGCGTGCTCGCCGCAATGTCCGAACGCCACGAGAATTCCTACACGGGTTTCGTGCTCGCACAATCGCTCGCGCACCGCGCGACGCTGCAACGCGCGCAGCTTGCCGACGATGTGGCGCGGCGCTTCGCAGCGATGGCCGTGGACTCGGTCGAGAATCAGCGCACGATGGAGGCGGCCGATGCGCTCCCGTTCGAACCCTGGCGCCAGCGCTACCTCTCGGCGCAGATGCTGCACCCGTAGGCGCTGCGCCAACCGCTTCAGATCACGATCGGCGCGTCCGGCAATTCGTCCCGGTCGCCGGCCTGGGGCGGCGGCAGATGCTTCTTCAGCAGTGCGGCGACCTGCTCGATCCCCCTGAGCGTGCCTTGCTCGAAGCGTCCCGCGCGAAATTCGTCCGCCATTGCGGCGCAGGCGGCGTCCCACTCGTCCTGCCGGACGCGTGCGCTGATTCCGCGGTCGGCGACGATCTCGATCTTGCGGTCCACAAACTGCAGGTAGATCAGCACCCCGGTGTTCTTCTCCGTGTCCCAGACGCGCAGATTCGAGAACAACTCGATGGCGCGCTCGCGCGAGCTTGTACCGCGAACGAGCGACGCCAGCGGCAACCCGCCTTCCACCACGACCCGCAACTCGACATCGTGCGCAGTCTCTGCCGCCCGCACACCGCGCTCTACGGCCTGCGCGACGCGTGCCGGAAAGGCGCGGCGCACCGTCCAGTGCGGCATCGCAAGGTGCTTGAGTATTCGTTGCAGTTTCATCTTCGCATCACCAGCTTCCAGACGACCCGCCGCCGCTGAATCCTCCCCCTCCGCCGCTGAATCCACCGCCTCCTCCGCCACTGCCCGAGGACCAGCTACCGCCGCTAGATCCCCATCCGCTGCCGGAAGACCAATGACGCCCGGTCTGCGATCCCGCAAAGAGCGAAAGCAGGAACACGATGATCGCCGCGATCGACCCGGCGATCAGCGCGCTGAAGACGAGCCAGGTGAGGAAGCCGGCGAGGCCACCGGTAGCCGCCGCGCCACCGACGCGACCCAGCGCCCGGTGCAGGAACGAGTTCGCCACCACGATGAGGAAAAGCAGACCGATCAGCCCCTCGATCCCATCCACGCCTCTGCCCAGGACTTTCCCCACCGAGTCGAAGGGCTTCGATTTCGGCGCGGGCAAAGGCTCGCCTTCGATCACGCGAATCATGCGGTCCACCCCCGCGGTGATCCCGCCATAGAAGTCGCCCTCCTTGAAGCGCGGCGTGATGTGCTCGGCGATGATCCGGTTCGCTACCGCGTCGGGGACCACGCCCTCCAGGCCGCGCCCGACTTCGATCCGCAGCTTGCGGTCGTCCTTGGCGACGAGGAGCAGCGCGCCGTCGTCGATTCCCTTGCGTCCGAGCTTCCACTGGTCGACGACGCGAATCGAATATTGCTCGATCGACTCGGGGCTCGTGCTCGGCACGAGCAGAACGGCGATCTGGCTGCCCTTTTTTGCCTCGAACGCGGCGAGCCGCGATTCGAGCGCTGCGCGCTGGCCGGCGTCGAGCGTTCCGGTCAGATCGGTGACGCGCGCGGCGAGCCTGGGAACGGCGACTTCGCCGCCGGCAGGCGCGGGACCGAGCAGCGCCGCTGCAATAGTGGCGGCGCCGAGGAATCTATTTGCCGAAATCAACCTTGGGCGGCTTCGCGATTTCTTTTTCGTTCTCGACCATGAACTGCGGCTTCTCCTTGAAGCCGAACAGCATCGCCGTCAGGTTCGAGGGAAACGAGCGCACCGTGATGTTGTACTCGCGCACGGCCTGAATGTAGCGGTTGCGGGCGACTGCGATCCGGTTCTCGGTGCCCTCGAGCTGCGCCTGCAGTTCGCGGAAGTTCGCATCGGACTTGAGCTGCGGGTAATTTTCGGCCACGGCGATGAGGCGAGAGAGCGCACCCGACAGCTCGCCTTGCGCCTGCGCAAAGCGCTGCAGCACCTGCGGATCGTTGACCGTCTCGGGCGTGACCTGGATCGAGCCCACTTTGGCGCGGGCGTTGGTGACTCCCAGCAGGATTTTTTCCTCCTGCGCGGCGAACCCTTTGACGGTGGCCACGAGGTTGGGGATCAGATCCGCGCGCCGCTGATACTGGTTCACCACCTCGGACCAGGAGGCCTTGATCTGCTCGTCGGTCGATTGCAGCGTGTTATAGCCGCATCCGCCGAGCAGGAATGTCGCCGCGAGTGCGAAACCGGTGAGAACGCTCTGGATCATCCGACCTCCTAGTTTTGATCCGCGTGAGCCGCGAGGATATCCGCGACGCACGCAGTCAGGCGCTTTGCGTACTCGATATGGAGAAACTCGTTGGGCCCATGCGCATTGGAGTGCGGGCCGAGCACCCCGGTGATGAGGAACTGCGCCTGCGGGAACTTGGCGCCGAGCATCGCCATGAACGGAATCGTGCCGCCCTCGCCCATCCACATTGCCGGCTTGCCGAAATGCGCGGCCGATGCGCGCTCCAGGGCCGCCTTCAGCCAGTCCGCCGTGGGCGGCGCGTTCCATCCATCTGCGGCGTGGGCGTACTCGAAGCTCACGCGAGCGCCGTAGGGCGGATCCTCCTCGAGGAGCGACTTGAGCTTGCGCGCCGCGCGCTCGGCGGAAACGGTCGGCGGCAGTCGCAGCGAAAGCACGAGCGAAGTCTTCGGGCGCAGCACGTTGCCCGCAGCCGCGCGCGGCGGCAGCCCTTCCGCGCCGATCACCGAGAGCGCCGGCCGCCACGTGCGGTTGAGCGCCAGGTTCTCGAGCTCGGTCCGGGTAGGGCGCACGCCCTCGACAAAAGGAAACTTGCGCCAGATGTCTTCGCCCAGCACCCCGGCAGCGCGTCGCGCCTGCTCGCTGCGCTCGGCCGGTATGGCCGCCTGGAACGCCCGATGCCTCACCACGCCCGTAGCCGAATCTTCGATCCGCTCGAGGAGCGCGCGCGCAATGCGGAAGCTCGAGGGGACGACCCCGCTTGCATCGCCCGAGTGCACGCCTTCCGAGAGCACCTCTACCGTGAGCACTCCGTTCAGCAGCCCGCGCAGCGACGCCGTTCCCCAGAGCTGCGCGTAGTTGCCGCAGCCGGAATCGAGACCGACGACGAGCGCAGGCGCGCCGATCCGCGGCGCGAGCGCGTCGAGGTACGCAGGCAGGTCGTAGCTGCCGCTCTCCTCGCAGCATTCGATCAGGATCACGATGCGCGAATGCGCGCGGCGCTGCTCGTGCAATTGCCTGAGCACGGCAAGCGCGCAAAACACCGCGTAGCCGTCGTCCGCGCCCCCTCGCCCGTAGAGCTTGCCGTCCTCGATCAGCGGCACCCACGGTCCGTATCCCTCGCGCCAGCCCGTCATTTCCGGCTGCTTGTCGAGGTGCCCGTAGACGAGCACGGTATCGTTGCCTTCGCCTGGCACTTCGATCAGCAGCACGGGCGTCTTTCCCGGAAGACGCACCACCTCGAGCGTCATCCCGGGGACCGGATTGCGGCGGCACCAGCTCGACGCAAGATCGACCGCAGCGTCGATGTAGCCGTTCTTTTGCCAATCCGGATCGAAATGCGGCGACTTCGCGGGAATGCGGATGTATTCGACGAGCGCCGGGACAATCGAATCGTCCCAGAATTGCGCGATGCTGCGGGGCACGGAGGGCAGAGTCATTA